>DATBKN010000273.1:0-12066 GCA_036555845.1 Gemmatimonadaceae bacterium
CGGGTGCGGCTTCACATAGATCCCCATTAATGCGCTGGCCTTTCTGTAAGAAAGGATCGCTGTTCCCCGCGAATGCCATTGCCGTCGACCTAGGTACGGCTAACACACTCGTCTATGTGAAGGGCGAGGGGATCGTACTCAACGAGCCATCCGTCGTCGCGCTCGACCGCGAAACCAAGCAGATCAAAGGCGTCGGCCTGGAGGCCAAACGCATGCTCGGCAGGACGCCGGACGGCGTGCTCGCCGTGCGGCCGATGAAGGACGGCGTCATAGCGGACTTCGACGTGACCGAGAAGATGCTGCGCTACTTCCTGGCGCTCATCATCGAGAACCGCGTCTTCAAGGTGAAGCCCCGCGTCATCGTTTGCGTCCCGTCAGGCATCACCGAAGTCGAAAAGCGCGCCGTGCGCGACTCGGCGTTAGGCGCGGGCGCGAAGGAAGTCTTCATGGTCGCCGAGCCCATGGCCGCCGCCATAGGCGTCGGACTGCCGGTCGAGACCCCGACGGGCAACATGGTCATCGACATCGGTGGCGGCACGACAGAAATCGCTGTCATCGCGCTCTCCGGCATCGTCAGCGACACGTCGATTCGCACGGGTGGCGATGAGCTGGATACCGCCATCGTTCAGTTCATGCGCAAGAACTACAACCTGCTGATTGGCGAACCAACGGCCGAGCAGATCAAGATTCAGATCGGTTCAGCTGCGCCCGTCGGCGAAGAGCGCGAAATGGAAGTGAAAGGTCGCGACCTGGTGTCCGGCATTCCTAAAACCGTGCGCGTGCACTCCACAGAAATCCGCGAAGCCATCCAGGAGCCGATCCAGCAGATCGTGGACGCGGTGAAACGCGCGCTGGAGATCACACCACCCGAGCTGGCGAGCGATATTGTCGATCGCGGCATCGTGATGACCGGCGGTGGGGCATTGATTCGCGGACTCGACATCGTCCTGCACCAAGAGACCGGCCTTCCCATCCATGTGGACGAGGATCCGCTCACTTGTGTGGTGCGCGGCACCGGCCGCATCCTCGACGATGAAGAGAAGTACTGGAACGTTCTGAGCCGATAGGGAGAATCGATGGCTCGTGCAGTCCGAGCGAGCTCGCGCGCAGACACGGTGATTCTCGTGGCATGCGTGCTCGCGTCTGGACTGCTCACAATTCTGCCATCCGCGGCTCGTGATCAGGTAGCGAGCGTCCTGCGCGAGACTGTGGTTCAGCCGGTTCTTGCGCTGCAGCGCACAGCGGAGCGCGGCCGCAATGCCATCTTGGAGCGTGATGGGCTCGCCAAGCGGCTTGACAGCCTCACCTTGGCCAGCGCGCGCCTGCGCGAGCTGGAGCTGGAAAACCAGCGCCTGCGCCGCATGGTCGGCTTGGGCGAAGGGCTGCGCACTGGTTTCGTCGTCGCCGAAGTGGTCCACACGCAGTCGTTAGGAGACGAGCACACTGTCACGCTTACCGCGGGCCGGAATCAGGGGGTCACGCAGCGATCGATCGTCGTCGCGCCCGATGGCGTGGTCGGCATGGTCACGACAGTCGATGCGGGGTCGAGCCTCGCGATCCTATGGACCCATCCTGACTTTCGCGTGAGCGCCCAATCGGTCGGCAGCAACGTCTTAGGTATCGTGCGGCCGCATATCGGAGGAGAAGGAGAGCGCTACTTGCTGGAGCTCACCGGCGTGGCGTTCCGTGATTCACTCAATCCTGGAACGCTCATCGTCAGCTCTGGGCTCGGCGGCCGTTATCCAGCAGGCATTCCTGTTGGGACAGTGATTGGCGAGGTCAAAACGTCGGAAGGGTGGGCGCGGACGTACGTGGTTCGCCCGGCGGTGAAGCCACAGGACGTGACGACTGTCATGGTGGTTCAGCCAGAACGGCTCGGAGTTGGCGTGGCGAATTTATGGCCCAAGCCGGTCGACTCGGCCCCACCCCAGGTGCGAGACAGCGCCGCACGAGCGGATAGCGTGAGCCGCGCGGCTGCAGTCGCAAAGGCCGACTCACTCGTGAATGCGCGACTCCGCGCGGCTGACACGCCAAAGTCGAGCATCATTGCGCCGAAGAAGCCGCCGTTATGAACTGGCGTCGCGGAGCCGCTCTCGTCGTAGCGTTTCTGATCCTCGTCACGCTGCACTACACGATCCGACCGCTGCTCGGGTGGCGCGCCTCGATCGACTTTCTGGTGATTGCCGTTCTGCTCGTTTCGGTTCGGATGCGTCCGGGGGCGGCAGCCCTGCTCGGGTTCCTGACGGGTCTCGTCAGCGATTCACTGACGCCCGCCACGTTAGGCGCCGGTGCGTTGGCGATGAGTGTCGTCGGTTTCGCGGCTTCGTGGCTGCGGGCCGTGATCTTTGCCGACAACGTCGTTTTGCACGCGTTCTTCTTCTTTATCGGCAAGTGGGTCTTTGACCTCATCTATCTGATCATCGCGCGCGGCGCTCCTCCATTAGAGTTATTGGCACAGGCGGGGGTGTGGTCGCCGTTATCGGCCGCACTTACCGCGGCTGCCGGTGTATTCGTGATGCTCGCGTATCGCATGACGCTCGACCCTCAACACGCATGAGCTTTCATCCGAACGACGTTCAGCGACGCTCGCGGATGGCGAGCGGGTTCATCGCGATCGCGATTGCCTGGCTCACGTTGTCGTTTTTCCGTGCGCAGGTGCTGCAGAACGAAGAGTACTCGTTACAGTCCACCAAGAATCGACTGCGCGAGATTCCGCTGATCGCTCCGCGCGGCGTCGTTTACGATCGTCGGGGTCTGGTCATCGCCGAAAGCGTCCCGGGTTACTCGGTTTCGCTATTGAGTCCCACGCCCGATTCGCTGCGCGCTACGCTGCGGCGCTTCGCCACGATGATCTCGCTGTCCGATGAGCAGATCGAATCTGCCGTTAGGCGTCTCCGTCGGGAGCCGAACCGCCCCACGGTTGTGCTGTCGGACGCGACGTTCGATCAGGTCTCCGTCCTCGAAGAGCAGCGCACGGAGTTCCCGGGGCTCATCATCCAGGCGGCGCCGAAGCGTTTCTATCCTGACGGTCCCGCCGTATCGGCGTTCGTTGGATACACTGGTGAAATCACCGAGTCGGAGCTCAACTCGCCGACTTACAGCGGCTACCAGTCTGGCCAGCAGGTAGGGAAGGCAGGACTGGAGCGGCAGTACGAAACAGCGCTGCGGGGTAAAGAGGGGTCGCGATTCGTCGTCGTCGATGCGCGCGGGCGTGTAGTACAGGCGGCAAGTGCGCAGCCTGACATACCGGCTGCGGCTCCGGCGCCGCTTCAGACGAACATCGATCTCGAGCTGCAGCGCTTCGTCGCCTCGCTGTTCGGCGATTCGCTGCAGGGAGGCTTGGTGGCGATGGACCCGAATACAGGTGCCGTGCTCGCGTTGCACTCGGCACCAGCCTTCGATCCGAACCGCTTCATCGGCGGAATTCCCAAAGAGTATTGGGACCAGCTGCGCAACGACGAGCGCAAACCGCTGTACAACAAAGCGCTGCAAGGCGTCTATCCGCCCGCATCGACATTCAAGCTTGCGACGTCGGTGATTGGCCTGGAGCGCGGACTCGTGACGCTCGACGATCGCATGCCGCAGCCGTGCACGGGCGGTCTCTATTATGGCCGCTACTTCCGTTGCTGGGAAAAGAAGGGGCATGGCAACCTCACGCTGCGTGAGGCGATCGCCAAGTCGTGCGACGTCTATTTCTACCAGCTTGGACTGCGCATCGGCCTAACGAATTTGCTGGCGGGCGGCGTCAAGCTGCAGTTCCGCGAGCGTAGCGGCATCGACCTGCCGAGCGAGTCGCGTCCGATCTGGCCGTACGCCGTGGATTACTTCAACAGGCGCTATGGGCCCGGCGGGTGGAATCCGTCTGTCGTGCTGAGTCTCGCGATCGGACAGGCGGACAATTCGCAGACGATCTTGAACATGGCGCGCTTCTATACGGCGCTGGCGACCGATGGCAGCATCGCGAAACCGGAGCTTGTTAGGCGTGCGCCGGAGCGCACGAAGATCTTCGCGCTGACAAGCGAACAGATGGCGGGAGTGCGTGAGGCATTGACGGACGTTATTTCGACGCGCGGTACCGCCGCGAGCGCGCGAATCGAAGGCGTACTCGTGGCCGGCAAGACGGGAACCGCGCAGCACCACGAAGCGGGCAAGCCCGACCACGCGTGGTTCGTCGGCTTCGCCCCGTTTGAGAATCCCAAGATCGTCGTCGCCGTGATGGTAGAGTATGGCGCGCACGGGTACCTGGCAGCGCGTCTCGCGACGAAGGCGATGTCGCACTATCTGAAGCAGGCGACGATCGCGCCGCCTACGACTGGTGATGACTGAGTGATCAAACGCGTCGTCGCCGATTGGCCGTTGGTGCTCATCGCGTTGCTCCTGAGCGCATATGGGATCGCCGCGGTCTACTCGGCTGGCCAGACTGAAGTCTCCGTCGGCTACGTAACGGTCGCGTGGAAGCGCCAACTGCTCTGGTTCGGGGCAGGGATCGTTGGCGCCTTCATCGTGAGCCGTGGCTCCGTGCGCTTCTACGAATGGGTCGCCGACAAGGCCTATTACCTTGGGCTGGCGTTACTTGCCATTGTGCTCGTACTCGGAAGCGGCGCGGGCACCGCGTCGAGCATGAAAGGTTGGCTCACCGTTGGCAACGTTAGGCTCGGCCAGCCTTCGGAGCTTGCCAAGCTCGCTGTCGTCCTGATGCTCGCGAAGGTGCTCGCCGGCCGGCGTAAAGCGCCGCGCGCGATGATCGAGCTGTGGCTGCCGGCGCTCGTCGTCGGCGTGCCGTTCGTACTCATCATGCTGCAGCCTGACCTGGGGACGGGCATCGTCTTCGTCGGTCTCTTCTTCGCGATGCTCTTCTGGTCGGGCGTGTCCGGCCTGCAACTGCTGCTGATCGCGAGTCCGGTGATCAGCCTGATCCTCGCCTTCAGCACGCAAGTCTGGGCGATCTGGTTCGTGCTGCTGTTCTTCCTCGTGTATCGATACAAGCCGTATCTGATCGAGGGAGTCGGTGTGATGGTCGCCAATGTCGCGATGGGGATTCTCGCGCCGATCCTATGGGAGAGCTTGAAGCCGCATCAACAGCGCCGTCTCCTTGTCTTCCTCAATCCAATGGAAGACCCGCAGGCGTCGGGCTATCACGTCATCCAGTCGCAGATCGCGATTGGCTCCGGTGGTTGGATGGGTAAAGGCTTCACGTTAGGTACGCAGAAGCGGCTCGCGTTTCTTCCTGAGCAGCACACTGACTTCATCTTCGCCGTAGTCGGCGAAGAGCTGGGCTTCATCGGCGTCACGATCGCGCTGGCGCTATTCCTGGCGCTTTTCCTCCGCGTCGTGCGGATCGCCGGCCGAGCGAACGATTCATTCTCCAGCCTCGTCGCGTTCGGCCTCGCGGCGACGTGGTTCGTGCACGTGATCGTGAATGTGGGGATGACGCTCAACCTGATGCCTATCACCGGGAGTCCGCTGCCGTTCTTCTCGTACGGTGGATCCTTCATGCTGACGTGCTGGCTCGCGGTCGGAGTACTCGTTAGGATATCGTCCGAGGGGCGCGGCCGAGCGGACGCATTGGCCATTTAGCGGCCGCGATTGGTCGAAGCTCGGGCCAATTCTTGGCACCGAAAGAGCAGCTGCTGTTCGGATATCGCGAACGGGGCGAATAGAAACGCCATAGGTCTTGTAGTCAACAAAGGCAGTGTTCGCGTATTCCGCATATTCCGCCCAATCCGAACCGCAGCTGCAATTGATCTTGACGTCTTACGTGCCTGTGCGTGACGCGTAGATCCGTACTGAGCTTTTCATGACCAATCCGCAGCCACTGCCGCCGTCTGCGCCACGACAGATTCCATCACTGTCGCATCCGATCACAACGGATGTGATCCTGCATTTGCTCGAAAGCGAGACCTTCGCTGGCAAGAAAATGCTGGACCTCGGCGCCGGTCCTGGCTACCTAACGTGGAAGCTGGACGAGTTTCTGGCGAAGCGCGGCATCGACGGCCGTGACGTGATCACGGCGTGCGATCTGTTTCCCGAGCAGTTCAAGTACGATCGCCTGTCGTGTGTTTATGGCGACTTCGCGGATCAGCTGCCATTCGCCGACGGGACGTTTGACCTGGTGCTCTGCATGGAAGTGATCGAGCACGTGCCTAACCAGAAACACCTCATGTCCGAGATCGCTCGCGTGCTCAAGCCCGGTGGTCGCGCGATCGTGACGACGCCGAACACGCTCAATATCAATTCGCGGCTGCGATACTTGTTGAGTGGGACGATGCCGCTGTTCGACATCATGCCCGTCACGGGGGCAAACGCGGCGTTCACGTCGGGCCACATCAATCCCATCAGCGCCTACTACCTCTTCTACTTCACCAAGATGGCGGGCTTCGATGCGGTGCGCTTCCACGTCGATCGCTACAAGAAGTCCGGCATGTTCCTGGGTGCTCTGTTCTGGCCGCTGATTCAGATCGTCGTGGGGATCGGCAACCTGCGTAAGCGCGCGAGGTCCGCCTGGTGGGAAGAGAATCGCGAGGCATTCCGCGCCGTGAACAGCTTCAAAATGCTTGCTGGCCGGACGACGATCCTCGACGCGGTGAAGCCGGGAGTAGGAGTAGGGGTAGGAGTAGGGGTAGGAGTAGGAAAGGCATAACTGAGCAGAGCGGATTGGCCTATCCCTACCCCTACCCCTATCCCTAACTCCATCTTGGTTTCATGGCCGCCTGGTTCCGAAAGGAAAAGAAGCCCCGCCAGCCCCCTCGAGAGCGCCTCGAAATCCCCGCTGACGCGTGGGAGAAGTGCGAAGTGTGCGGCCACACGGACCTACGCGAGAAGTTCGTCCGGAACCTGAGCGTCTGCCCCAACTGCGACTACCATCGTCGCATCCGTCCGTTGGAGTACATCTCCCTCCTGCTGGACGAAAACACGTGGGAAGAGGTCGAGGCCGAGATGCGCTCTACGGACCCACTCGGCTTCCCTGAGTATCCCGCGCGGCTCAAGCGCGCACGCGACAACGGCTTCGACGGCGACGCAATCATTACAGTAACGGGCAAGCTCGCCGAGGCTCCGGTGAACCTCGGCGCCATGGACTTCGGGTTCATGGGTGGCTCCATGGGATCCGTCGTCGGCGAGAAGATCGCGCGACTGGCGACGCGATCGTTGGAGCGCAAGCACCCGCTCGTGCTGATATCCGCGTCAGGCGGCGCGCGGATGCAGGAGGGCGTCCTCTCGCTCATGCAGATGGCGAAGGTCTCCGCCGTGCTGTCGCAGCTCGCCGAGCGACGCATTCCATATGTGTCCATCCTGACGAATCCTACGACGGGCGGCGTCAGCGCGAGCTACGCGATGCTGGGCGATGCAATCATCGCCGAACCAGGCGCGGTGATCGGCTTCGCCGGCCCGCGGGTGATCAAGCAAACGTTAGGGCAGGACCTTCCCGAGGGCTTTCAGACCTCGGAGTTCCTCCTGGAGCACGGGATGCTCGACCTCGTCGTTCATCGCCGTGACCTCAAGCAAACAGTCGGGCGCTTGCTGCGTCACATGAGCGGGAGACCAGCCGCGACGGCGTGGGCGACGAGTTAGGCGCGTACACGCGCGCGCTGCAGAGTCTCTTCGCGCGCACGACAGGAAGGAGCAAGTTCGGTCTGGAGCGTACCGAAGCGCTGCTCGGCGCGTTAGGCGACCCCCATAAGAAGTTCGACGTCTTTCACGTCGCGGGTACCAATGGGAAGGGAAGCGTGTGCGCCACGCTGGAAGCCGCGCTTCGCTCACACGGCCTGCGCGTGGGCAAATACACGTCGCCGCATCTCGTGGATTTTCGCGAGCGGTTCCTCGTCGATGGCGCGGCCGTCGACGCCGCCTACGTCACTCGCTTCATCGAGCAATGGACGCCGACAGTCGAACGTCTGGGCGCAACCTTTTTCGAGGCGACGACTGCGATGGCGTTCGCGCTCTTCGCCGAGCGCGAAATCGACGTCGCTGTCGTGGAAGCCGGGTTAGGCGGAAGGCTCGACTCGACGAACGTTGTGCAGCCAATCGTCGCGGGCGTCACGTCGATCGGCATCGATCACACCGAGTATCTGGGAGAATCGCGTGAGCAGATCGCGCGCGAGAAGGCAGGGATCTTCAAGTCAGGAGCGGCAGCGGTGATCGGTGAGCAGGACGCGGACATCAGTGATCAACTCGTTAGGATGGCGCAGGCGGCGGCATCGGCGCCGATCGTATCCGTGCGCGAGCGTTATGCGCCCACGCGCATCCATCTGTCGGCATCGGGGACGCGCTTCTCGATCGCACACGATGCCGAGTGGCACACGCCGCTGATCGGCGAGCATCAAGCGTGGAACGCGGCGACGGCCATCGCGATGCTGGACGCGTCAGGGCCTCGTTATGCGCGCGACAGTGAGTCGCTTCGCCGATCGCTCGCGCGCGTGCGACTTCCGGGGCGCTTTCAGCGCGTTGCCGGCTTCATCTTCGACGTGGCGCACAATCCGGATGGCGCACACGTTCTCGCGCGCACGCTGCGCGAGGTCGCTCTACCGCGACCACTCTGCGCGCTGCTGTGCGTCCTGGCCGACAAGGATTGGCGTGGCGTTATGCAGGAGCTTTCTGGCGTGGTCGACAACTTCCTTCTCACGATGGCTCCGACGGCCCCGGCGAGCCGAGCATGGCATCCCGACGAGGCGCTGCGATACGCACAGTCAAATGGATGGGACGCGCAGGTCGAGGAGGATTTCGACCACGCGCTGGAGCGCGCGCGTACGCTGGGCAAGACCGTTCTGATCACTGGCTCCTTCCACACAGTCGGCGACGCGATGGTTCGCTTGCAGGTCGATCCAATCGCCGGGTAGATTGCCCAGATGTCAGCGGGGGCATTACCCGGTTTTCGCGACTTCTATCCCTCCGATTTCGCCGAGCGCGCGCACATCATGCGCGCCTGGCGTGCGGTAGCTCGGCGTTTCGCCTTCGTCGAGTACGACGGCCCGCCGCTCGAGGCCCTGGAGCTGTACACCAAGAAGAGCGGCGACGAGATCGTCGGCCAACTCTACACCTTCGTCGACAAAGGCGGTCGTGAGGTCACGCTGCGGCCGGAGATGACACCGACCGTCGCGCGCATGGTCGCCGCGCGCGCCAACGCGCTGCGCAAGCCGGTGAAGTGGTTTTCGATGCCCCAGCTCTTCCGCTACGAGCGCATGCAGCGCGGCCGCCTGCGCGAGCACTTTCAGCTGAACGTGGACATTTTTGGCGAGGGTGACGTCGGCGCCGACGCGGAGATCCTCGCGGTGGCGCTCGAGATCATGCGCGAGCTGGGACTCAATCGCGGGCCAAAGCCTGACGTGCTGGCTCGCGTCTCGGATCGGCAGCTGTTGAGCGCCTTGCTTGTTGCGTTAGGCGTGCCTGCGAACGCGACCCCAGTCGCGTTCGGTGCAATAGATAAGATCGAGCGGGAACCGCGCGTGACGTTCGACAAACGTTTCACGGACATCGGGCTATCGCGTGAGGTCGCGGATCGCGTGTACGACGCCGTGCACATGAGCGACCTGCAAACGTTAGGCAATGCATACGGCGCGGATGCTCCGGTGCGTGCGGCGCTCGATCGGCTGCAAGCCTACCTGGATGCGCTCGAGGCTCTGGGAGTCGCTCCCTGGGTGCAGCTGGACCTGCGTATCGTGCGTGGTCTCGCCTATTACACCGGTATCGTCTTCGAGTTGTTCGACGCCGAAGGCGCGCTGCGTGCCATCTGCGGCGGCGGGCGCTATGACACGCTGCTGCAAGACCTGGCCGGCGTCGACATGCCCGCGTTAGGCTTCGGTATGGGCGACGTCGTCCTTGGCGAGATCCTGCGCGAGCGCGGCCTGATGAAGAGCCACGTGGATGGGCCCGACTTCTGGCTCGCCGCCGACGAAGGCGCGCCCCGGTCGGCTGTGCTCCGCGCGGCATCGGCGCTGCGCGAGGCCGGCGTCAGCGTCGACTATGCGCTCAAGCCGCAATCGGTGAGCAAGCAGCGCAAAGCCGCCTACGCGGCGGGGGCCCGCTACTTCGCCGCGCTTGTCGATCCGGCACAGGCGCTCATCGCCGTGGATCCGATGCATGCGAAGGATGAAACAGGTGGGTCTGAGTTAGGCAGCGTGCTGCCGCAGGAGCCGATCGCGGCACAGCGGTTGGTGGCGACGATTCGAGAGGCGCCGGAGCGCGTGAGTCCGGATCTGCGCGAGAGGCTGCGGTGAGGTCGGAGGTCGCAGGCGAGGAGATCGATGGCTGACGACAAGAAGCTGACGCCGCGCGCTCAGGACTTCAGCGCGTGGTACAACGAAGTCTGTTTGCGCGCCCAACTCGCGGACTATTCGCCCGTGCGCGGCTGCATGGTTATTCGTCCGCCCGGCTATGGCATCTGGGAGCGGATGCAGCAGGCGCTCGACCGCATGTTCAAAGAGTCGGGGCACGTCAACGCCTACTTCCCGCTCTTCATCCCGGAAAGCTTCATGCACAAGGAAGCGGAGCACGTGGAAGGCTTCGCTCCCGAGCTGGCTGTTGTGACGCACGGCGGCGGCGAGAAGCTCGCCGAGCCGCTCGTGGTGCGCCCCACGTCGGAAACGATCATCTACTCGATGTACGCCAAGTGGGTGCAGAGCTACCGTGACCTGCCGATCCTCATCAATCAGTGGTGCAACGTCGTTAGGTGGGAGATGCGTACGCGCCTGTTCCTGCGCACGCTCGAGTTTCTTTGGCAGGAAGGGCACACGGCGCACGCGACGCATGACGAGGCCGAAGCCGAGGCGCGCACTATTCTCGGGATCTATCGCCGCTTCATGGAAGAGTTCATGGCGATGCCGCCTGTCACGGGACTCAAGACGGACAGCGAGCGCTTCGCAGGCGCGTTGCGGACGTACGCGCTCGAAGCGCTCATGCAGGACAACAAGGCGCTCCAGGCCGGAACATCACATAACCTGGGTCAAAACTTCGCGAAGGCATTCGATCTGACATTTCAGGACGAAAACGGTCAGACTCAGCACGCGTGGAATACGAGCTGGGGAGTGACGACGCGAATGATCGGCGCCCTCGTTATGGTGCATGGTGACGACAACGGCATGCGCGTGCCCCCGCGTCTCGCGCCAACCGAGGTCGTGATCGTGCCGATCTATAAGAGCGATGATGAGCGCTCACAGGTCGTCGATGCCGCCTATCGAGTTCGCGATGAGCTCAAAACATGGAATGGCCGTGGTGATGATCGCATTCGCGTGCATGTGGATGCGCGCGAGGGGATCAAGCCGGGAGCCAAGTACTACGAGTGGGAGCTGCGCGGCGTCCCGCTGCGGCTGGAGCTTGGGCCGCGCGACCTCGCGAACAACACATGTATGACAGTGCGCCGCGATACACGCGCGAAGGAGCCAGTGGGCCTAACGAACATCGCGGAAGGCATTTCGCGCATCCTGGCGACGATGCAAGCGGAGATGCTCAAGAGCGCAATCGACCGGCGTGAGGCGAATTCGGTCCGCGGACCCATCACATTCGACAAGTTCCGCGAAGTGATCGAAGGCGATGGAGCGTTCGTGTACGCCGGATGGAACGGCGATCCCGCCGTCGAGGCCAAGGTGAAGGAAGAAACCAAGGCCACCATTCGCTGCATTCCTGATCCCGAGTTCCGCTCGCCCGAAGCACCCAAAACGTGTCTGTATACGGGTGAGCCGGCGAAGCACGAGGTCGTGTGGGCCAGAGCGTACTAGCGGCCGCGTTCGCGCGCAGCGACGGGGCTCTCGCCTGTGAAGGCGTAGCCCTGAAGCGCATCGCCGACGACGTCGGCACGCCCGCGTACGTCTACAGCCTCGGCTCCATCCGCGACCAGTTCCGTCGCCTGACACAGGCGATCGGCGACGCCCCGCATCGTGTACACTATAGTTGCAAGGCAAACGGAAACATCGCGATCCTGCGCACGCTGCATGCGTTAGGTGCCGGTGTCGATGTCGTCTCAGGCGGCGAGCTGTATCGTGCGCGCCTCGCTGGTATCGCGCCGCGCGACATCATCTTCGGTGGCGTCGGAAAGACAGCGCGCGAGCTCGACGAGGCGATCGCGGCAGGCGTTCT
>DATBKN010000274.1:0-16188 GCA_036555845.1 Gemmatimonadaceae bacterium
GTAGCGCGGCGCGGTGATCTCGTTCCTGGCGCTGCGCGCCTTCTCCGAGAGGGACCAGGCCAGCGGACCGAAGGGAACCCCGCGACCGGCCGTGACGCCGTGCGCCATCCACAGCTTGTAGACGTACTCCGCTTCCGGGGCCTTGGGAACTTCGCCCGTGTGGAGATGCAGGTCGACGAACCCCGGCATCACGTACATGCCATGCGCGTCGATCTCTTTCGTCGCGCCTTTCGGACGCTTGCTGCTGTCGATCGGCGTGTTGGGAAAGCCGACGTCGACCACCTGGGTGATGCGGTTCCCCTCGACGACGATATCGACCGGTCCGCGTGGCGGGGCGCCGGTTCCGTCGATGAGGGTGGCACCGCGAATGATCAGCTTCTCGAACGGCCCCTCCCCCTCGCCGCGTGGTCGCGGGGGCGCAGGCTTGACCAGCTGCTGTGCCGTCGCGGGCGCCGGGATTGAAAGAAGAAGCGCGACAATCCCGACGAGGAGAGTCGCGCCTAACGAGGTGACGTGCCTCAACGGGCGAGCCAGGTGCAGCGACATAGGGGCTAGGGGCTGGGGGCTAGGGGCTAGGACCCAGAATGTAGAGCCGGTGCGCGCTGCGGGCTAACCCGACGCCGGCTCTCTAGCCCCTAAGCCCTAGCCCCGAGGACCTATTGAACTATCGGCTTCACCTGATCGACCATGAACGCATAGCGGAAGGCCATCTCGCGATATCGCTCGTACCTGCCTGACGAGCCGCCGTGGCCGCCGCCCATGTTCATCTTGAGCAACAGGATGTTGCCGTCCGTCTTGTTCGCTCGGAGCTTGGCGACCCACTTGGTGGGCTCCCAATAGGCGACGCGTGAGTCGTTGATCCCACTCATCACGAGCAGCGCCGGGTACGGCTTCTTCTCGACGTTGTCGTACGGCGAGTAGCTCTTCATGTACTCATACTCGTTCTTCACGTGCGGATTCCCCCACTGCTGCCACTCCTGCGCCGTCAGCGGGATTGACGCGTCGGCCATCGTGTTTATGGCATCGACGAAGGGCACGTCGGCAACGATGGCGCGGAAGCGGTCACCGCCCTGATTCGCGACGACTCCCATGAGCAGTCCACCGGCGCTGCCGCCATGCGCGATCATGAGATCGCGCGACGAGTACTTCTCCTTGATCAAGTAATCGGCGACGTCGACGAAGTCATTAAAGGTGTTCTTCTTCTTCATCATTTTTCCGTCGTCGTACCACTGGCGTCCCATCTCCTGACCACCGCGCACGTGCGCGATGGCATACGTGAAGCCGCGATCGATCAGCGAGAAACGAGTCGAGCTGAACGTCGGCTCGGTCGTCGCACCATACGAGCCGTACGCGTAGAGTAGCAGCGGCCGCGTCGCGTCCTTGGTGAAGGGCTTCTTGTAGACCAGTGACACAGGAATGCGAACGCCATCGCGCGATGTCGCGTAAACGCGCTCGACGCTGTACTTGGAGGGATCATAGCCGCCTAACACTTCTTCTTTCTTCAGCACCGTGCGCGTTTTGCTCTTTATCTCGTACTCGTAGACGGTTGGCGGAGTGACGAGCGACGAGTACTGGTATCTGATCGTTGTCGTTTTGAACTGCGGATTATTCGACGGGAAGATGCCGTACGCCGCTTCGTCAGTGGGAATGACGCGCGGATTTCCGCCATTGACGCTGCGGACGACGAGCTGGCGCATGCCACCGGCGCGCTGCATAACGAGCATGAAGTCGCTGAAGACGTCCACGTTCTCGACAAATACGCTGTCGACGTACGGGATGAGCGGCTTCCAGTTCGTCGGACCCGGCGCCGTGATCGGCGCCTGCATGACAGCAAAGTTCTTGCGACCACCGGCGTTGGTGAGAATGATGAACTTTCCGCCGGAATGGTCCACGCTGTATTCCACGTTAGGCCGGCGCTTGGCGATCAACCTCGGCTTACCCTCTGGCCGCGACGCGTTGATCGTGTACCACTCGGCAGACGTAAACGAGCTGCTGCCGAGCACGATGTAGCCGCCGCTGCGCGTGCGTGAAACGCTCGCGTTGTAGAGCACGTCGGGCTCGTGGTACACCATGGCGTCGAGGATCGGGTCGCTGTTGATCCAGTGACGCCAGACCTTGTCGCCGCGCTTGGCGCTATCGCCCGTCATATAGAAGATCGTGCGATTGTCATTGGCCCAGGCGAGGCCGAACGTGAGGTTCTTGATGCGTTCGAACGTATCGCGCCCGCTCACGAGGTCGCGCACGCGTAGCTCGAATGCCTCATAGCCGGTCGTGTCCACGAGAACAGCAAGCTTCGAATGATCGGGACTGACCTCGAAGCCGCCGAGGCTGAAGAAGGTCGACTTCCCCGCTTCCTTGTTCTGGTCGTAGATGATCTCTTCCTTCGCCGTTAGGCCATTCAACTTTCGTGCGAAGATGGGATACTGCTTCCCCTCTTCGGTGCGCGTGTAGTACCAGTACGGCGAGCGCCAGACGGGAACCGACAGATCGGTCTGTTTGATGCGTCCGAGGATCTCGTTGTAGATGTCTTCCTGGAGCTTCGCCGTGTGCTTCGTGCGCGCATCGGTATACGCGTTTTCAGCCTCCAGGTACGGGATCACTTTCGGATTCGTGCGATCCCGCATGTAGAAGTAGTTGTCCACGCGCACGTCGCCGTGCAGGGTGTCGAACTTGGGAACGACGTCTGCGACTGGCGGAGCGGAACCGGCCGGGCGGCCGTTCTGCGCCATCAGCGGTGCGCCGGCAATCGCCGCCACAACAGCGACGATGCCTAACGAGGAACGACGGGGAGACAACATGGGGCTCCTGCGCAAGGCGTTTATCCTGAAGGTGACGCGTCTACGGCCTCGGAGCAACGACGCTGCCTGACTGCGTAACGTTACGGTTGTCGCTGAGCGTGATCGCAGTCACGGGCCATTGTTACATCGAACCGATCAGCATGATGTGCGCTTTCGGTGTGCCTGGAAACATCAACCACGGCTCGCCTGGCTTTCCTGCCGTGGGAATGCCCGTTGTTGCGGTCGTCGCGTAAGGCATGTACACAACGAACAATTTGCGCGCGCCTTTCGCTTCGCCCGTCGCCGCGTCGAAGCTCCCCACGGGACCCGTGAGCGAATAGAGCGAGGCCGGAACCTTGGGCAGCGACAGCTTCCCAGACCTTATCTCGGCAAAGCGCGTCGAATCCACCTGCTCGATCGCCGTCATTCCTTTCGCACGAAGCTGGCGGCCGCGCAGCATGAACGGCTCCATCGAATCGTGATAGCACGCGACGTGGAATTGCTCGCGCTTGGGATCCGGCGCCAGGCATGTCATCCCATTCGTTCCCTTCTTTAACACGCTCAGCGTCGTCGCACCGGCGCTGTAGCCAAGCACCGTTGCGCCGGCGCGCATGTCGCTGGGAAGCGGGAGGACCGCCGCGACCACCTGTTGTTCCACCGGAAGCGCAGTCTGCGCGATCGCCGGCGTCGTGGCCGCCGCGATGAGAAGGAAGGTACTCGTTAGGTGTGTGCGGCGACGAATCATGGCTTGAACGCTCCTAGAGTTGCATGGCGAAACAGTGTTTCTGCCCGACAGTCCACTCGTCGTCGGACACACGGTCGTATCGGTGTTTCTTTTCCGGATAGCGCTCGACGGCCACGCGCTCGAAGCCACAGGTGAGGAAAAGCCGGTCCGAGAATGAGACAGCGAAAAGCTCCGGGTAGTCGCGTTTTCGCGCCAGTTCAACCGCGGCGGCGATGAGCGCCGTGCCGAGCCCTTTCCCTTGATGCGCCGGATCGACCGCTAGCGAGACGAGCTCCGCCAGGGACGGCGAATAGTCGTCGATGCAGACGCACCCGACGATGCGGCCGTCATCGTCGCGGATCACGCGATAGTCATCGATGTGCGACTGGACGAAGGACTCGCTGCGTGGGAGCGTGAGACCCTGCTCGACAAATTGGTTGTTCAGCTCGGCGAGGGACGCGACGTCGTACTCGCGCGCAGGCGTGATCGGGCGCATGAGAAGGCTTCAAAACTAATCGCGATGAGCTCGTCGAGCGGAGCCAAATCGGTCCTGCTCTTGCGTCCTGCGCTCAGGGACGGAGGGGACTATGCGATCGATCCTAATGTTAGCTGCGGTTGTGCTCGCTGCGTGCGATACGGTTTCCCGCGACGCGGCGCGTCTCGATAGTAGCAAGACAACGTCGGACAGTGCGGCTGGAGCCGTGGGACTCGATACCGGCGCCGCGCATTACGGCGTCACCGGCGACAGCTCGAAGGCCCGGCTCCTCGTCGACACTGGGGCCGTGAGTGTCTATCCCGAAAAGCCTGTGCGTGGGGGCGTTGTAGTCGCTCTTCTTCGCAGCGACAGCTCGACAGCGCCGCGGTGCACGTGGAGGGGCAAGGCCACTCCGTGTCACGCCAGCGACAGTGGAGTGCGCGTCTTCGTGCCGCTGTCGGCCGACGACTCCGCGGGCACGTTCGCACTGACTATCGAAACACCTAACGCGCGAATCACGCGACAGATCGTCGTCGCGGACCGCGACTTCGGGCGCGAGCTGATCCTTCTCAGCGATTCGCTCTACGGGCTCGTCAAGCGACGCGCCGATATCGCGCGCGATGCACGCGCGGTGCACCAGGTACTGGCTGGTGTGGGCAACGAACAGCGCTGGACCGGACGCTGGCGCGACCCCGCGCGCGAGCGAGAAAAGACCTCGCCGTACGGTATCGAGCGTTTCTATGCTCCGGCTTTGGACTCATCGCGAACGATTCCGCTGAGCACGCCGAAGGCGCTGGCTGGCTTCGGAACAGATACGCTGCGTAACGGCAACAGCGAGCTTCCCGGCTGGCGACACGCCGGTATCGACATCGCGCGGTTCAAGGGAAGTATTGTGACAGCACCCGCCGGCGGCCTCGTCGCCGACATCGGTGAATACACGCTGATGGGCCGCACTGTCTTCATCGATCATGGCCTCGGCGTCTTTTCGGCATTTTTCCATCTCGACACGGCCCTCGTTAGGCGCGGCGACATCGTTCGCGCCGGCCAGGAGATCGGGCGCGTCGGCCGCAGCGGCCTCGCGACCGGACCACATCTGCACTACGGCGTGTATGTGAATGGCCGCGACGTCGATCCTGCGCTGTGGCGCGACGCCGTGGAGTGGATGACCGGGCGTGGACGCGCAATCGCATCACGTGACACGACGCACGGAAGCAAGGAAAGCAAGTAGTGCAGCATGAAGCTTCCAGAACCGATACTGCCGCTCACGCGGTATTCAGCCGGCCAATTCGTCCGCTTCTTTCGGGATAGGCAGGACGCGGGCGCGCGACTCGCCGAGCGCCTCGCGCGGTACAGCGCCCGCAACACGCTGGTTCTGGGCTTGGCACGCGGCGGCGTTGTCGTTGCTGCCGAAGTCGCCAAGGCGTTGAACGTACCGCTCGATGTCATCGCGGCGCGAAGGCTGGGCGCACCCACGTCGCACGACCTCGCGATCGGCGCCGTCACGGCTGACGGCGGTCGCTATTACAACGAGGCCTTGATCCGCGAGCTCGCCATTCCGCGCGCGTACGTGGAACGCGTGACCGGCCGCGAGATGATAGCCGCACAGCGGCAGGAAGCCGCGCTGCGCTCAAAAGCGCGGCCTAACGTCACGGGCCGATCGGTAATTCTCGTCGACGATGGGCTTGCGACCGGTGCCGCGATGATCGCAGCGACGCGTTCGGTTCAAGCTCGGTATCCAGCGCGCATCGTGGTCGCCGTACCGATCGCTGCCCAAGCGCCGTGCGAAGAACTCCAGTCCGAGGCCGACGAAGTCGTCTGCCTGTTGACCCCGGAGCCCTTCTGGGCGGTGGGTTTGTTCTATCAGGACTTCACGCAGGTCGAAGACGAGGAAGTGAAGGAGCTGCTGCGCCAAGTCCGTTGACAGCCTCGCGCTAGCGAGCGGAAGCGCCTGCCACGACATTTTCGCATGTCGACACGAGGAGTCTCTGTGCAGCAGCGCAGCTTACGAACAGTCGGGCTCGCAATCGTCCTGATCGCACTCCGCGCAGCCAGCGCATCCACGCAGTCCGTGCAATACACGACGGCGGCGGGTGTTGCGTATCGCTCTCAGGCGGACACCGGCGCCATAGCGCGCGCCGAACAAGCGCTCGCGGCGCAGCCTAACGTCGAACGGATCATTGCACTGGGCATCGCGCAGTCAGGGGCGCGACAGTTTCGCGAGGCGATTCAGACGTTCACGCGCGGTCTCAGGATGGAGCCGAAGAACGCACTGCTCTATCGCTGGCGGGGACACCGTTTCCTGTCAGTGCGCGACTACGACCGCGCACTCAATGACTTCAACCAGGGAAACCTGATCGATAGCTCTGTCTACGGGATCTGGTATCACCTCGGCGTACTGCGCTATATCCGTGGTGAGTTCGCGGCCGCGGCGGACGCTTTCAAGCGCGGCCTGCCGCTGGCACCTAACGCCGGCGAACGAGCTGGATCTTACGATTGGCAATGGATGTCGTTGATGCGCGCCGGCAAGGATGATGAAGCGCGCGCGTTGCTCAAGAGCATGCCCGATTCTGTCCCGACAGCGGCGGCGAATGCCTATTCACAGCGTCTGCGCCTCTATCAGGGCAAGATCGGTCCGGGAGACGTGTTCACGGCGGCGGATACGGGCGACGTGGCCGTCGCGACGCTTTCCTATGGGATCGGGAACTGGTATCTGGTCCGCAAGGAAACCAAGCGAGCGAAGGAATGGTTCGAGCGCTCCGTGCAATCCGGGGGCTGGCCAGCGTTCGGATTCATGGCGTCGGAGGCAGAGCTCAAGCGAATGAAGTGACAACTTTTTCCAGTATGAGAGTTGTCTGACGCTCATGAGCCTCGAGCGACTGACCCGCGATTTTCAGTACGCGATCCGCGCCCTGCGCAAGAAGCCAGGGTTTGCGATCGCTGTGATTTCCACGCTCGGCCTCGGGATCGGGGCGAATGCCGCGATGTTCGGCATTGTCGATCGGCTGCTGTTTCGCCCGCCCGCGCGCATGATCGACCCTGGAAGTGCGCACATCGTCTACACAACCACCACGTTTCGAGGTCAACCGAGAACGGGTGGCGTGTCCCAGTACGCGCGGTACGTCGACCTTGCGAAGTGGACGACATCATTTTCGCAGGCCGCGGGATACACTCGGCGTGACCTCGCTGTGGGCGTTGGCGATGCAGCGCGCGAGATGTCGATCGGGGTGGTGAGCAGCAGCTTCTTCAAGTTTTTCGACGCAGCACCGGCACTTGGCAGGTATTTCTCCGCCGACGAGGATCGACCACCTGAAGGTGCGCCGGTCGCGGTGATAAGCCACGGGATGTGGCAGACCCAATACGGCTCGCGCCGCGATGTACTCGGCACGACGCTGCGTATTGGCCCGATTCTCTATTCAATCGTTGGAGTCGCGCCGCGGAGTTTCGTTGGTCTGTGGCCCGATCGGCCGCCGGCGGCATTCATTCCGATCACCAACTATGCCGCCGGGACTGATTTCGTGCGATCGAGCTTCCTCGCCAGGAGCGGCCGCAATCGCACATGGTGGGAGACATACAGCTGGGGCTGGATGGGGATGCTCGTTAGGCGCAAGCCGACGGTGACAATCGCGCAGGCAAATGCCGATCTGACGCAGGCATATCTCAAGAGCTACGAGGCGCAGATCGTGGAGCAGCCCAGGTCAACGCCGGCGAAGCTCGTGCATCCTCACGCCATCGCCGGTTCTGTTCTCTCGCAGCGAGGACCCACGGCTTCGAGCGTGTCCAGGGTGGCCACGTGGGTTGGCGGGATGTCGGTCATCGTTTTGCTCATCGCCGGCGCGAACGTGGCGAACCTGCTCTTGACGCGAGCGCTGCGACGGCGTCGAGAGATCGCCTTGCGCGTCGCGTTAGGCGTGAGCCGTGCTCGGTTACTCTCGCAGCTCCTCAGCGAGAGCTTGTTGCTGGCCGTTCTCGGCGGCGGCATCGGCATCCTGATCGCTCACTGGGGTGGGGCCGCGCTGCGAGCGGGGCTGCTGGAAAAAAGCGAGGCTGCCGCGGGATTCCGTGATCCGCGGACGGTTCTGTTCGCCCTGGCTGCCGCCGTTGTGGTGGGGCTGCTCACTGGCCTGGCTCCCGTGCTCCAGGCGCGACGCGCAAATTTGACCGCCGATCTCAAGGCCGGAATGCGCGAAGGGACGTATCGCCGATCGCGAACGCGCGTGGCACTGCTCGTTCTCCAGGGCGCACTCTCCGTCGTGTTGCTAATGGGCGCAGGGCTTTTCATGCGAAGCCTGCGCAACGTGCGTCACGTTAGGCTCGGCTATGATGTCGATCCCGTGTTGCTCGTAAATCTCAACATGCGCGGCGAAAAGATCGACAGTGCGCAGAAGGTTGCGCTGCGGCAGCGTTTGCTCGAGGCCGCGAAGTCAGTACCGGGCGTGGCGAACGCGAGCCTACAGGGCGCCGTTCCCTTCTGGAGCACGTGGAGCGTGGGACTCTACGTCGAAGGGATCGATACGGTGAGCCGTTTGGGCCAATTCAATCTCAACGCCATTTCACCGGAGCATTTTGCCACGTTAGGCACACGCATCCTGCGCGGCCGAGGTATCTCGGAACAGGATCTGGAGCACGCGCCGCGTGTGATAGTCGTCAGCGAGAACATGGGGAAGGCGCTGTGGCCGGGGCGCGATCCGATCGGCCAGTGCATCCGGGTCACTGCCGACACCGTGCCGTGCACCTATGTCGTGGGCGTCGCGGAGAATATCAAGAACCAGAGTCTGAGTGGCGACTCGGCGTACTACTACTATCTCCCTGCCGCCCAGTTCAACCCAACCGAGGGAGGACTGTTCGTGCGCACCCGTGGCGACGGCCCCCTCTTCTCCGAGGCGGTGCGCAAGCGCCTGCAGCGCGAGATGCCCGGCACGTCGTACATCACGATTACGCCGTTCTCCGAGATCATCGGCGGCGAGACGCGCTCGTGGCAGCTCGGCGCGACCATGTTCGTCGCCTTCGGATGCCTCGCGTTGGTCCTGGCAGCGATCGGGTTGTATAGCGTCATTGCGTACAACGTCGCGCAGCGCACCCACGAACTCGGCGTACGCCGCGCGTTAGGCGCTCAAGCCGGTCACGTCATGCGATTGGTCGTGGCGGACGGGCTTCGCGTCGTCGGTGTCGGCGTCGCGCTCGGCGCGGTCGCCGCACTCTGGGCCGCCAAATGGGTCAAGCCGTTACTCTTTCAAGTTTCGCCGCGCGATCCAACCGTATTCCTGTTCGTCGCGACGACACTCGTGCTCGTCGCGCTGGCCGCGAGCTGGATCCCGGCGCTGCGCGCTTCGCGCGTGGACGCGAACGTCGCTTTGCGGACCGACTAAGACGCTATGAGACGGTGATCAACGCCGTTCCGACCTTCCCTTCGCTGGTCGTGGTGATCGTCGTCGTGCCGCGCTTGACGCCTCGCACAACCCCTGATGCAGTCACTGTTGCTGTTGCCGGATTCGCTGACGACCACGAGACCGGCCGGCCAGTCAGGATATTCCCAGCCGCATCCAACAGGCTCACCGTCAGCTGGAGGCTCTTACCAACACGGACGGAACCGGTTGTCGGTGCGACGTTGACCGTCGCCACTGGGACGCGGCGAACGCTCACAACGGCCGTTCCGCGCAAGCTCGAACCAGCGGCAGTGCCAGTAATGACAACATTTCCTTGACCGACGCCCGTCACGGCGCCACTTCCGTTTACCGTTGCGACTGATGGGCTGTTCGTCGACCACACAATCGTATAGCCATGGAGCAGTCCGCCACCGGTGTCGAGAACTTCCGCCGTGAGTTGCGTCGTGGAACCGACAAACAGGTTCGACACCGGCGGTGTGACGCGAACGAGGGCTGGTGGAAGCGATGAGACCGTAACCGGTACGACGGCAGATCGCCCCGATTTGCTGGCCGCGATCTGGGTCTTGCCCGGTTGCACGGCACTGACCAGGCCGAGGTCCGAAACCGTTGCAATAGCGGGATTTTCCGTGGTCCAGTGCAGCTGTGTGCCCATTGGCGACCCATTCGCGTCGAGCACGACGGCCTCCAGCGCTCTGGCAGTCCCAGTTGTCAAGGCGAGCGACGACGGCGTGATCTGGATCGAAGCGATCTCAGGTCCGAGGTCCGTCACAGCGTCGGTGCACGAGGCCACGGCGATGGAGGCGATGACTGCAGCTGTTGCGTGACGCGCTCGTCCGCTCGTTAGGTAACCGATCATAGCGAGGCCCCTGCGTGTGACAGCTCCGTACGAGGCAAGACACGTTCCGCCGTCGGTTCCCCGGAAACGCGCACGTTGGGCGCGGCAAGCTCCGCTGCACAGAAGCTACGTTCGCAGGAACCAGTCGAGCGCTTGTGCCGAGATTGGCGACGGGACCTCGTGGCTCCCGACGAATTCGGCAAACTCGACCGAATATCCTCGCGCGCGAAGCCCAGGGACGATGACGCGACTCGTGGAACCGATCGGCAGGACTGGGTCGATCGTTCCGTGTGAAATGAAGACCGGCGGCTTTCCGTGCCATCCCACGTCGCGAACGAAGCCGGGAGAGAACGCGATCACATGCGTGAAGAAATCCCCGTTAGGCAGACCCAGCGAGATGGCGTACGACGCGCCGTCGGAGAATCCCGCGATTGCAATGCGCCTCGGGTCGATGGCGCAGCGCTCGAACATCGCCTGCAGCGCGCTGTCGATGAAGGCAACGTCAGGTCCGAACTCGCCGCGAATCGCGTCCCACGTCGGGCCGCGTGAATCCAGTGCCAGCATGACGATACCTAACGCGTCCGCACGGGTGCCGTACGTCCCGAACCAGTTCGCGGCGCTGCCGCCGGCGCCGTGCAGCAGAATGACCAGCGGCGCGGGTTTGTCCGGACTGTAGGACTGTGGAACGTACAGGATGCCATCGCGGCCGGCGGCGAGGCCCAGGTCACTGCGGCCGAGTTGCGCTTGACGCGTCGGGGTGGCCGGGCGTGCGTGCAGCAGCGCCGACCCGGCGCTGACGTTAGGCCCGTTGTGAGCGGAGCATCCGAGGGCACCGGCGACACCCGAAAGCGCGAGTGCGGTGACAAACTCGCGTCGTGATTGTTGGCGTGGCGGGAACTGCCGATTCATGCTGCGAAATTACAGGATCGGACGTTTTCGCGCCCTGCTGATCACGTTCTAAAACTGTCAGGGTTACGAGGTGCCGGCGGCGCTCCGCGCTCTGCGCCCAAAACGCTGGGCGCCTTACTGTGCCAAGAGCGCGCGCGCCTTTTGAACGACCGGCTGCGAGCCGCGGCCATAGTTCGACAGCACGACCGTGGTGTAGCCGCTCGTTAGGTACATGTCCAGGTTGGAGCTGATGCCAGGAAAGCCACCGGAGTGCCCGACGATCTTGCCCGCGGCGAAGATTCCAAAGCCGTAGCCGTATTGCGCTGAGTTGAGATCCGGTTTTGGCGTCGTGAGCAGCCTAACGAAATTCTGTCCCACGAGTTTTCCTGCACGCAGCGCGACGTCGAACTTGAGCAGGTCCTCCACCGTCGAGTATCCCCCGCCCGCGGGCCCGCCTTTGATCACGTGCATGAAGATGTTGTTGTGCCAGCGCGGGCCATTGCTGGTCATCTCGCGCTCGTAGCCCACGGCGAGGTTCGGCGTCACATAATCCAGCTCATACGCATCGGTGTTCACCATGCCGGCTGGTTTGTAGATGTGCTCGCGCACGTAGTCGAAGTACGTCTGCTTCGACGCCGCCTCGATCACTTTCCCTGCGACGAGCATCCCTGTATTGCTGTACGACCAGCGAGTGCCGGGCTCGAACTGCAGCGTCTCGTTCTTTGCCAGCGGCATCCAGTCATCCACACTGCGGTAACGTGCGCGCGACGCGGCGTCCCATTCGTCTGTGAAGTAGCTACCGAGCCCGGACGTGTGCGAGAGGAGATGCTTGATGCGAACTTTGTCGCCCGCACCATCCTTCAGCGCGCCGGGAATCCACTTCGAAACCGGGTCTTCGAACGACAGCACACCGCGTTCGACGAGCTGCGCGATCGCGACAGCCGTGAACATCTTGTTCATCGAGCCGAGGTTGAACTTCGTGTCCAATTTGTTAGGCACGTTGAAATTGCGATCGGCAATGCCGTACGCTGCTGACCACAGCACCCTGCCCTCCTTGGCGATCAGCACCGCTCCGGAGAAGCTGTCGGCTTGGACGAGCCTTTCCACGTGCGCCTTGAGCTGGGCCACAATCTCGGCATCCCCTGCGCGGGAGACGCCTTGCGCCTGACAAGCAGCCGCTGTGGCTGGATTGCTCAGGAGGATCGCAGTCCAGACGGCGAGGACAGTCCTTGGAATCATTGCTCCTCCGATGGCAGGATGTGCTGCGACCTTAGTCACCGGAACACTGAATTCGGTTGTCGCGCCACTTCCCAACGCCCGGCGCTCTAGGGCGCGGAATGAGCGGGCGCAGTGCTCGCCGCGGTGGCTCGCCTAACGGCTGGTGCCACTTGCGTGCCGAACAACTCGATCGAGTGCATGATCTTGTCGTGCGGCAGCGTCCCGACGCTCATCTGCATGAGAAAGCGCTGATGCCCGAAGAGCTCGTGCTCGTAAAGAATCTTGTCGATTACTTCTTGCGGACTGCCGACGAAGGACGACCCGCGCGGCCCACGCTCCGCGTCGAAACGCGGCCGCGTGAGCGGCGGCCAGCCGCGCTCCCTGCCGATCCGGTTCATCACTTCCGCGTGCGCCGGGAACGCCTCGTCGCCGGCGCGCTGCCACGTATCGGCGATGAAGCCATGCGAGTTGATGCTGATCGGCAGTTTCGCCGGATCGTGGCCTGCTCGCCGCGCCGTCTCGCGATATAGGTCGACGAAGGGCACGAAGCGCTCCGGCGGTCCGCCGATGATCGCAAGAGCCATGGGCAAGCCTAACGTGGCGGCTCGCACAACCGATTGCGGCGTCCCACCGATAGCGATCCAGATCGGCAGCGGGTCCTGCAACGGCCGCGGGTACACACCGAGATCAGGGATGGCGGCGCGATGCTCGCCCTCCCACGTCACGCGCACACTTTCGCGCAGCTTGAGCAGCAGCTCCAGCTTCTCGGAGAACAGATCGTCGTAGTCCTGTAGGTCGTACCCGAACAACGGAAAGGACTCAATAAAAGACCCGCGCCCGGCCATAATCTCTGCTCTACCATTGGACAGCAGGTCCAGCGTCGCAAAGTCCTGAAAAACGCGCACCGGATCGTCCGAGCTGAGCACCGTGACAGCACTCGTTAGGCGAATCTGCTTGGTGCGAGCGGCCGCTGCCGCGAGTACAACGGCCGGCGACGACACGACAAATTCGGGCCGGTGGTGCTCTCCGACCCCAAAGACCTCGAGACCCAGTTGATCCGCGAGCTCGATCTCCTCCATGAGATCGTGCAGGCGCTGACTCGCGCTGACAGTGCGTCCGGTGTCAGGATCAGGCGTGGCTTCGGCGAAGGTGTAAAGTCCAAGCTCCATGCCGCCTCTGGTTCTGGTCGTTACGTGGTGGAAACTACCGAGGACGCCGACTGTGTCAGATAGCCATCCTCGTGTGTTGGAGTTTCCGTCGTGAACGTCCTTATCCTGGCTGCCCTCGTCCAAGTACAGGCGAACGCTGTTCGAGAAGTCTCCCTCGGAAAAGTCGACCGAGTCGTCTCACAGGACTTCACACAAATTCGTGGCCTGCGCGAGTTACCAGATGGCCGCGTTTTGCTCTCCGATCGCCTGGACAAGGGAGTAGTGGTCGTAGACTTCGCTACGAACAGCATACGTGTCGTTGGGCGAACAGGCCGCGGACCGGGCGAGTACAAGATGCCCACGACGCTGACTGCCTTGCCCGGCGACTCCACGCTGCTCAGCGACGAAGGGAATTCGCGCATCGCGATCATCGGCCCCGATCTCAAGATCCACCGATCGCTCAATGTGATGCTTCCAGGCGGGTCCATGGCGATGGGTGCGCGAAGTATCGACACCCAGGGCCGCTTCTATCTGCAGATCCCGGCGTGGGTGAGCAATCCACAGTCGCCTAACGCGAATGACACGATCCCTGTGGTTCGCTTCGACGCAAAGGCTCGCAAGGTCGACACGCTCCTTCGCGTGCGCGGCATGGACTGGCTTCCTCCCGGACCGCGCTATGGCTTCGGTTGGGTCGTCTTCGCACCACAGGACGTGTGGACGGTCGCGCCGGATGGCCGGATCGCCGTCGTTCGCTCCGGCGACTATCACGTCGAGTGGTACGAGCCGAACGGGCGCGTGGTGCGCGGCGCCCCGGTTCGCTTCGAGCGCATCCCCGTCACCATGGAAGAGCGCCTCGCATATGTGCGCGAGTTCCTGGACAACTCGAGCATTGGCGGGCGCGACGCGGAGGGCGCCCTGAGCCCCATCCCTGCCGAGATGAAGGACGAGAAGAACGTGCGCGAGATGGCGACGAAGAACACGTTCGCCGAGGTGAAGGCTCCGTTCACGGACGGCCCGTTGCTCATTGGCCCCGATGGCTCCCTCTGGGTCGAACGATCCATCCGGCTCGGGGAAACGCCGCTCTGGGACGTCTTCGACGGCGGCGGCAAGCACGTCGCTCGCGTTAGGCTTCCGGCCAGGCGTCAGCTCGGCGGCGTCGGCGCTCGTTTCCTCTACGTCATCGCCAGCGACGATGATGGCGTGCAGCACCTGGAGCGATACAGCCGCTAGATCAAAAGGGGGTCAGACCCCATTTAGGCGGCTGCGGGCGCGGACGCGCACCAGTAGGTTCTCAGCGCGATCGCCAACCGAAGGCGCACATGACCCAGCCCTACGATCCGGCTCCTGAGAGATACGACCGAATGACATATCGCCGCTCAGGACGAAGCGGCGTCCTCCTTCCAGCGATTTCGTTAGGTCTGTGGCATAACTTCGGCGGCGTCGACAACGCCGACGTAGCGCGTGCGATGATCCGCCGGGCCTTCGACCTCGGCATCACCCACTTCGATCTTGCCAACAACTATGGACCACCCCCTGGCTCCGCCGAAGAGCTGTTTGGTCGTGTCCTCAAGAGCGACCTCGCTCCGTGGCGCGATGAGCTGATCATCTCGTCCAAGGCCGGCTGGCGCATGTGGGACGGACCCTATGGCGAGTGGGGCTCGCGAAAATATCTCATCGCGAGCCTGGACCAGAGCCTCGAGCGGATGGGATTGGACTACGTCGACATTTTCTACAGCCACCGGCCGGATCCCGACACGCCCTTCGAGGAGACGATGGGCGCGCTCGATTTTGCCGTGCGCAGTGGTCGCGCGCTCTACGCGGGTATCTCGTCCTACGATGCGGAGCAGACTCGTCAGGCAGTCGCCATCCTGTCGCAGCTCGGTACCCCGTGTCTGATTCACCAGCCGAAGTACAGTATGTTCGTGCGTGACATCGAGGATGGTTTACTCGACGCTGCGCGCGAGACGGGCATCGGCGTGATCGTGTTTTCGCCGCTGGCGCAAGGCCTGCTCAGCGATCGTTATCTCTCCGGCATCCCGAAGGATTCTCGCGCCGCGAAACCGCACGGCGCCCTCAGGTCTCAGGAAGTGTCGCCAGCGATCGTCGCGAAAGTGTCGCGCCTCAACGAGCTCGCCCGCGAGCGGGGTCAGACACTGGCGCAGCTGGCGCTCGCGTGGGTTCTGCGTCACGCCGAGGTGACGTCCGCGATCATCGGCGCGAGCCGGGTATCGCACGTTGATGATGCGGTGAAGGCGCTGGATAACCTCGCGCTCTCTCGAGCGGAGTTGGACAGCATCGAAGAAATCCTGGCGTAGTGCCGAGCGAAAACAAAGAGCTTTGGGTTGCGAGTCTCGCGTGCCGAGTCTCGAGGACGCGTAGCTCGCCTCGTCTGCGCGCACTTCTGTTAGGCAGAATGGCGAACATGATATCCTCACAGCCCGCCACTCGGCACTCGCAACCCACAGCTTCTACCTGGAGTTGCCTCAAAGACCATGTGGTCTTCAGTTCGCCGGGCACGCAGTCGAAGTGCTTTTGTTGTTACCTCTCCTGCGACGATGTGGTGGTCGTTGGCTTTTCCCACACATGCTTTTTCAGGAACGCCGTGCTTCGATTCCACGTGTCCATCCAGATGGTGTGGAACATCGATTCGTGCAGATCGTCCGGAATCACTTGGAGCTCGTACGGCACGTTCCGCGCGCGGAGCAACTGCACCAAACCGACTGTCTGCGCAAAGTCGAC
>DATBKN010000275.1:0-2085 GCA_036555845.1 Gemmatimonadaceae bacterium
CATCCCGCCGCGACGAAAGCAGCTGTTGCCGCGTTGCGAACGGCTGACGCATCGTCGATCTGGCGAATGCGATACTCGCGCAAGGATGCAGAGTTGTTCGCGGCCTGCTGGCGCAGGTGTCGCGTGAGCGATTGCGCCGCAGCGGAAAGGGCCGCCGGCGAAACGTTAGGCATCAGCCGCACGCGCTCCGCGCGGGCTTCGGCGACCAGGATCGGGCGCCCGGAGCGTGTGACAACAAGAGACCGCGCGCGAAGCAGCGGAGCGGGCACGGCGCTGTCTTCGCTGCGCATGGCACGCGCCCAGCGATACGCATTGGCGGGATCGCGCACACTCATGACGACCGCCGGGGGTGCCGACTCGTTGGCGGTTTCGCGCAAACGCTCCACGGCATCGGGCAGCGCGAACTGTGCACCCAGCAGGCCCTGCACGAAGTATCCGCGTCGCACTGCACCGCGCAGTGCCATGTCGCGCAGCTGTTCATAGATCGCACGCCACGCGACGTTGGGCTGCTCGCGACGATGAATATCGCGCGCGACGATTCCATAGCGTTCGAGCCACGTCTGCGCCACAAAACGTGCAGCTTGAGCCTCGTCCTCGGAACGCGGAGTGGAGGCGGCGTTAGGCACAATGATCGCCGCCCAGCGGCCCGCCCAGCCGTCCGTGCGACGGGAACGGTCAGGCCGGCGCCAGCGCGGAAGACGAGTCATGCTGGGCCGGCGCTGCACGACGGGCATTTGGCGTTCGAACTCTGCCGGGAGCCAGCGCGCGGGATCTGGTCGCGGTCGACCCTGAGCTGGCAGCGGCCGCAAACGTGCAACCTCGCGCAGCGCGTCGATTCCATCCGCGGTGACAAGTCCCGCTGCCACGAGTTCCCGCAGCGCATCGCGCAATGCGTGTCCCGTGAGTGAGGTCTCGCGCTGCAGGTCGGAAAAGAATCGAGCGCCTGAGTCGCGCAGCGTCAGAAGCACTCGCTCTGCATCGCTACCTAACGATGCACCAGTGTCGGCGGACGTGAGCCAGACATCCTCGTTGCCGCGTGACAGCAAGCGAACCGCACTGAGCGCCAAGACGTTGCTCTCCTTGCGCTTGCGCCCCACGCCGGTCCAAACGATCTCGCCTGCGTTCGCCAGTCGCGCGAGCCAAACGGGATCGTAGCGCGGGAGACGTGCAGCGAGGATTTCACGCTCGAGCGCATCCGCCGGCAGGAGCGCACCTTCCAGCTGCCTAACAATTGCTTCGGCGCCGGCCTCGCCCTCCAGGTTGTCACGCGGGTCCACATGCTGCCAGCGCTGCAGAAAGGCAACGTATGCAGCCAGTGGGACAGGCTGCACGGCGCGCCTGGCCTTCGCCAGCGCACGGCGGCGCGCTCGCTCGAAGAGGCGACGCGAACACCATCGCGCTTCGTCGCCAGGCGGAAAGCGTCCCTGCAGCAGCTCACCCTTTTGCTCGGCGTCCGCGAGAACGCGCAGCAGCCAACCATCTGGGAACGCATAGCGTTGCCGAATCTCTCTGACGCTGGACGCGGGCGCGGTCGTGAGAAAACGACGCAGAATGAGCGTCGCGTGGACGGCGCGCTGCCGCGCCGGGGTCGCTTTGGGAGGCGCGAACGCCGCACGATACTCCGGCGCCAGCTCGGGAAGCGTGTAGCGCAGCTCGCGTCCGTCGGAGGTTGGAACGCGCACGGCAGCGAGATGCCCGCGGGCTATCAGATCGTCCGCAACGCCTGCGTGGCGCGCTTCATTTGTTAGGCGCTCGTCGATTTCGCTGCGCGTGAGGTCACCGGCTCGGCCGATGAGCAGCAGGAGCTCGTTGGCGTCGCGTGCCTGAAAGCCGGACGCGGTCCCGCGACGCTCAGCCACCAACTCGAGCAGAGCGGCTACGGTATCATCCTCGACCGGTGCCGCGCCTAACAAATCGCGCAGCAGCCCTGTGTCCAGCGAAAGTACAGCTGCGCGGCGCTCGGCACGCGGCGAGTCGTCAACGTACAACCAGTCCATCACGAACACGAAACGCTGACTGCGTGAGAATGGCGACGATTCGCCAAGTTCGGCCGTGCGAATGCGCACCGTTCCACGCTCGACATCG
>DATBKN010000276.1:0-24166 GCA_036555845.1 Gemmatimonadaceae bacterium
CTGTCGCCGGCGCTGTTCTGGCCCAGGGTGAGGCTGTGCTCGCGCAGTACCAGCTGCAGCTCTTCCGTCCCGTACAGCCGATGCTCGCCGACTCCGCGCCTAACGTGGAAGAAGCGTTGCACGAGACAGGTGGCACGGCGCTGATCGAATGGAAGCTCGACGGCGCGCGCGTACAGGTGCACAAGCGCGAGACCCAAGTCGCCGTGTACACGCGCAGCCTGAACGACGTGACGAGCGCCGTACCAGAGGTCGTCGACGCCGTGCGGGCGCTGGCCGCGCGCGAGCTGATCCTGGATGGCGAAGTCATCGCACTGAATGCGGATGACAAACCGTACCCGTTCCAGGTGACGATGCGACGCTTCGGTCGCCGTCTCGACGTCGACGGGTTGCGCGCCGAGTTACCGCTCAGGCCGTTCTTCTTCGATCTGCTGTTGTGTGAGGGTGAGGACCTGCTGGATCGGCCGCTCGCAGAGCGCTTGCAGCGGCTCGATCAGATCGTGGCGGCCGAGATGCGCGTACCGCGCGTCATCACTGCCGATGCTGACGAGGCGCGTCGCTTCGAGGCTGACGCAATCGCGCGAGGGCACGAGGGTGTGATGGTGAAGTCACTGACCGCGCCTTACGCGGCGGGACGACGCGGCTCGGCATGGCTCAAGGTCAAGACGGCACGCACCCTCGACCTCGTGGTGCTCGCTGTCGAGTGGGGCTCGGGGCGCAGGAAGGGTTGGCTCAGCAACATCCACCTCGGTGCGCGCGACCCAGCCACGGGTGGCTTCGTTATGCTGGGGAAGACGTTCAAGGGGATGACTGACGAGATGCTCGAGTGGCAGACCAGGGAGCTGCTGGCGCGGGAGACGCATCGCGATGGCCACGTCGTCTACGTGCGGCCGGAACTGGTTGTGGAAATCGCGTTCAATGACGTACAGCGTAGCCCGCATTACCCTGGCGGGATGGCGCTGCGCTTCGCGCGAGTGAAAGGGTATCGCCCGGATAAGCGCATCGCGGACGCCGACACGGTCGATGCGGTCCGTGCCTTTCTGCCGCCCTAGAGATTCGAGGGGGACGACAGCGAGAGTCGGACAACGAGTTCTTGCATCCGCGGCCAGAAAAGCGCATTACTCTGTGGGCAAAATTGTATGCAATTCACGGGGCTCTCCCCCAGCCCCGCTTCGTGGTTCGCGACCTCACTCAACGGAGGAGGTATGACGCAACCCCTGTTGTTCGGCAGTCGGCGCACGATTGGCGCCCTTCTTTTCCTAACGAGTCTCGGGGCGGCATCACTCGCACGGGCGCAAGCCGGAACGGTCTCCGGGACAATTGTCGACGCCAAGAGCGGTCTTCCGCTGCCCGACGTCACAATTGCCGTCGCCGGCACGCAGCTCGGCGCGCGATCGGGGACGCGTGGAGAATTCCGGCTGACAAACGTGCCGGGTTCCACGGCGCGGCTCCGCGCCACGCGCATCGGGTATCAGGCGGCGAGCCTTGATGCGCGCGTCGGCGGGCCGCCAGTCCGTCTCGAGATGGCCGAGCTGGCGATCAAGCTCGACGCTGTCGTCGTGACAGGCACCGCGGGAGAAGTTCAGACGCGCACGTTAGGCAATGCGGTAGGCCGCCTCGAGGTGAAAAACTCTCTCGCCATCACGGGACCGCCTGTCAAACTCCAGGACATGCTCTCGGCGAGCATCCCCGGTGTGCGCATAATGCGCGCGAGTGGAAACATCGGCTCCGGTGGAACGACGCGAATCCGCGGCTCGGGGAGTTTGAGCTTGTCGAATGAGCCGCTGATCTACATCGACGGTGTCCGTTCGAACAACCAGGCCAATGCGTTCAGCTTCGCGTTCAACGGCGGACAGGAGCAGCCAAGCCGGATCAATGATCTCAATCCGGAAGAGATCGAGTCGATCGAGGTTCTCAAGGGACCATCGGCGGCGACGATCTACGGAACGGAGGCATCGAACGGCGTCATTCAGATCATCACGAAGCGCGGGCGCACCGGACGCCCGACATGGGAAGTTCACGCTGACGCCGGCGCCTCCTGGCTTTACGACGCGGCAAATCGGTATCCGTCGAATTTCTATCTGCGCCGCGGTGGTGATTACAGGAATGCGGCGGACATCAAAGAGTTCAACGTTATCAACTTCCAAAAAGAGCGTGGCTTCCCTGACATCTTCACGACCGGGAAGCCGTGGGGTGGCGGCACAAGCATCAGCGGCGGAACGGATCAACTGCGCTACTACTTCAGCGGCGACTACAAGCGCGAGGAAGGCGCTGTCGATTACAACTGGCAGAACAAGTTCGCCACTCGGTCCAACCTCAGTTACGCGACAAACGACGCGAAGTTCCGCGCCGATATCAGTCTAGGCACCGTTAGGCAACGCACGCGTGGCGCTTCCGGTGTGCAGCCGATCACGACATCCATCCTTTGGGCGTGCAACTTCCCATGGTGCGAGCCGACGGGTCCCGATACGACAAAGACGGGATGGAACGGAGCGGGACATGGGTTCCAGTTCTATCGACCGGAGGATTACTTCGGAGTAGAAGGTTTCGATATAGTGGATCGTGCGACGTTCAGCCTGCAGCTCAACCATCGGCCGCTGAGCTGGCTGCGGCACCGCCTAACGGTTGGGCCGGACATTACAAACAACAAGTCGTCGCAGCTCGTCTTCCGCGATCCAACTGGCTATAACCCGTTCTTCGCGCAGAGCCTCGGCCAAAAGCAGTCGCAGATTTTCCGGAGCACGTTTTTCACGACCGACTATGGCGCCAACGCCGACTGGAATATCAACCCTAACTTTGTCGCAACGACATCGGCCGGCGTGCAGTACTACTACAAACAATTCGAACGACAGGTCTCGCAGGGATTCGAATTCCCGGTTCCGGGACCTGGGAACGTCGGCAGCGGCGCTCGGCGCGACGCGCTCGAGGAATTCCAGGAGAACAAGACATTTGGCGTTTACGGACAGGAGCAACTCGCGTGGAAGAACAGACTCTTCCTAACGGGAGCGATGCGCGCGGACGGAAACAGCGCGTTCGGCGCCAATTTCGACGCGGCGTATTATCCCAAGCTCAGCGCCTCGTGGGTGCTCTCAGAAGAACCGTTCCTTGCCGAGAACAAGTACATCTCACAGCTCAAGCTCCGCGGTGCCTGGGGGCGCGCGGGCCTGCAACCTGATGTCTTTTCGGCGCTGCAGACTTTCAAGGCCGCGGTTGGTCCGCTCGGTTTAGGTGGAGTTACACCACAGAACTTCGGCAACCCGGACCTCAAGCCCGAAATTGGTGAGGAAACCGAAATCGGCGTGGACGCGGGCTTGTTCAATCAACGCATTGGTCTCGAGCTCACGTGGTACAACAAAGACGTAAACGACGCGATCATCTCCGCGCCGCTCAGACCGTCGCGCGGATTCCCCGGCGTACAATTCCTCAATATCGGCAAGACGCGCAATCGCGGAGTCGAGCTCGCTGTCGACTTGGCCGCGCTCAACACGCCGCAGTGGGGGCTGGATTTCCGAGGCACCATAGCAACGAACGACAGCAAGATTGTGAGTCTCGGCGGCGTTCCGCCGACTTTCACGGGCGGAAGCTACGTGCAGCAGTACAACATCGAGGGCTTTGCTCCTTCATCCATCTTCTACAAGAAGGTGGTGAGCTCGACAGTCGTCCCCGACACGACACTTTCGGGTGGAGCGGTGCTGTTCATCCTGCCACGTGCGACAAACGTCATGTGCGAAGGTGGCACGGATCTCGGACGCGGGGATGGGAGCGTCGTTCCATGTGCAACCGCTCCACGGCTGTACTACGGCCGTCCGACGCCGTCCTATAATGGGTCGTTCAACGGCACCGTTAGGTTCGGAGCACGGACGCGCTTGTTCGCGCTCGTGGATTACGTGGGCGGTCATCATGCGATCGTCGGCGACGTGGGTGCTCAGCACACGTTCTTCCGCAACTCACGCTCATCGATCGCAGGCGATGATCCCGTTCTCCAGGGATGGCGCAACGATGCCAACGGGAGTGGGGCCACGGGTGTCTTTGACGCCAGTTTCGCCCGGTTGCGGACCGTTTCACTAACCTACGATCTGCCCACGAGCTGGCTGAAGGGAGCGAGCGCCACACGCGGATCCATCACATTCGCCGGCGAGAACTTGATGTTCCTCTGGCGCGCGCAAGAGACCGCGTACGGTCAGCCGTGGATCGATCCCGAGCTGCTGCCTAACAATCGCGGAGACGCGTCAGGAAACGGCGCGTACACGCAGGAATCCTGGCCGCAGCTCATGCGCTTCCGCACCACCGTGCGGTTCACCTTCTAACCCGACGAAAGGAGACTCCAATGACCATTGCAATGAATGGCTCGGCGCGTCGGGTTGTTGCGGCGCTGACGGCGTTTTCGTTCGTCGCCTGCAACACGGACAGGATTCTTGACGTCGATTTCCCCGGTCAGATTCCCACAGACCAGATCGGCGATCCTGCGCTCGCTGCTGTGCTCGTGCGCAGCGTGATAGGCGATTTCGAGTGCGCGTACAGCAACTACATGTCGGGGTCTTCAGTGCACTCCGACGAGTACGAGACGTCGAACTCCAACGTCCCGCTCGCAAACTGGGGCGAGCGCACGATCACGGCCGACGAAAACGATTACTCGATAGGCACGTGTGAAGGAAACTTCGGCATGAACCTAACGCTGCACACGGCGCGGTTCCAATCCGAAGAGACGAGCAAGAAGCTCGCCGCATGGACCGATCAGCAAGTCGCGGGACGCGCGTCGCTCCAGGCGCAGGCCAAGATCTATGGTGCGTATTCGTACCTGCTGATGGGTGAAGGCTTCTGTCAGGTCGCGTTCGATGGGGCAGAGGTGCAGCCGTCAACCGCGGCGTTGACGCTCGCGGAAACGAAATTCGGCGAAGGCATCGCGTTCGCGCAGGCCGCGAACAACACCGATATGCTGATGCTTGCGCGAGTCGGCATGGCACGCACGAAGATGGATTTGAAGAAGTGGGCAGAGGCCGCGACGTTCGCGAGTCAAGTAGACACGCTGTACAACAAGAACGTCGATCGCGGTCAGGAGAGTAATCGGCGCTGGAACAAGCTCTGGCGGCTCGCGGAACAGACAGGCGCGTACACTGTTGCCACAGCATATCGCGACATGAATGATCCGCGCGTACTTGTGAAAGATGCCGGTCGCGGAGCCTTCAACTCCGAAGTGCGGCTGTGGGTCACCACGAAGTACACGAGCCTGGTGAGCCCGATGCGTCTCGCAAGCGGCATCGAGGCGAACCTGATTCGGGCCGAGGCTTTGATTCAGCAGAATCAGGTCGCGCAGGGGATGGCGCTCCTCAACGCGCGGCGCGCGAAGGTAGGTCTGACGCCGCTCGTGGCCCTAACGCAGGCCGATGCTATCACCGCGGTGATCGATGAGCGTCGCAAAGAGCTGAGCTTCGAGGGTGGCCACCGGCTCAACGACTTGCTGCGCTACAAGATCACGTGGAAGGTCGGATCCAATCCGTTCACGAATCGCAACTACGGCACGACGACGTGCTGGCCACATCCCACCAGAGAGACGTTAGGCGTGTAGTCTTAGTCGTTAGGCCTTAGCTCTTAGGCGTTGGTCCTGGGAGCTAAGACCTAAGCGCTAAAAACTCGAGGAGCCGGCCGAGCGGCCAGGTGTTGATCACGCGATCAGTCGGAACGCCGCCCAGGCGCGCGTGCGCGATTGATGTCTCAGCGTATCGCAGCTCGACCGTGGCGTGCGCATCGCTGTCGAGCGCGATGAAGCATCCAGCCGCGACCGCACGGGGCACGAGCTCGTAATCGACATCCTGGCGCGCCGGATCGCCGTCGATCTCGATCGCGACGTGTGCGCGCGCGGCTGCCGTAAAGACCTCGTCCCAGTCGGCGCGCACGCCCGCGCGCGAGCCGTACTGCCGCCCACGCGGATGGCCAAGGATGTGGACACCAGGCGTCGCGACCGCCTGCAACATTCGCGGCGTTTGATCATCGTCCGAGCGCAGCCCGGAATGAGCCGCGGCCACAACGAACTCGAACTGAGCCAACTCGTCAGGCGTTAGGTCGACGGAGCCGTCCGCCCGAATGTTCGCTTCGATCCCCTTGAGCAAACGAAAACGGCCGCTGTGCGTCTCGTTCACACGATCGATGTCGCGCTGCTGTTTCACGATGTCGGCCATCGATACACCGCGCGCGATCTTGAGGCCGTACGAATGGTCGGTGAGTCCGCAATACTCGTAGCCGCGCTCGAGACCGCCCGCGACAATATCGTCCAGCGTCTGCTCGCCGTCGCTCCAGATCGAGTGCATCTGCAGATCGCCGCGATAATCCTGCAGGGATGGTCCCGTTAGGTGCTCATTACGCAGTGCGGCAACAACTTGCGCGCGGCTCAGAAAATTGTTCCGCAAGCCGCGCTTCTTGTCGATCTCGCTCGCCTGGCCGCTTTTTCGAATTGCGTCCTCGACGGTCTTGGAGCCGCCCGTCTCAAGAACTTCCTGGATGACCTGTGCGGACTTGGGACCGACGTTGTCGATCTTCGGTAATCCGCCGTTGGCTTCGACCAGCGCTTCGAGTGGCTCGTCCAGCGCGAAGACTGTCGCCGCCGCGCGCTTGTATCCCCACTCACTCGGCTTCGACTGCTGAATCGAAGCGAAGTCGCGCAGGAGCGCGGCGATTATTCCGTTGGTGTCGCGCGTGTTTAGAACCGGCTCCGCTCCACCCAGCCGTTGATCCCCTTCATCCTGATGCGCATCCACTCTCCGCGCGCCTCGCCGAGTTGAACCCGAGTGTCGGGACCGATAGAGGCGATGACGCGGGACGAACGGCTCGCGGCCGCACGGACAGTGACCCAGTTACGCGCCGTCGCCCTCATCCATCGCGCAGTTCGAGACGGACGGACGGTGGTAGCCTTCGATGATGTGGGAGCCCGTGTGGCAACCGCGGGCGCGCGACGCACAGGCGCGCTGTCGATGACGACAGGTGAGGGCATCGGCGCAGCGACCGGTTCGGCGGTCGGCTGCGCGCTCAGCGAGTCGATTGGCATCGAATCCACCGGAGGCGATGTGTCGATCGTCGCGACCGCCGCCAGAAGTGAGTCCAGGGCGGTGTCGGCGACGGCAACGCGCACGCGTCGTCGAGCCGCGATTCCCGAATCCACGACTGTCGTGAGAGTCGACTGCCCTTCGTTCGGTGACAATGCCGCGATGCTCGACTCGCCTGTCCCTCGACTCGCGGCCCATGCACCCCAGCCCAGACCGATGCAGGCGAGTACGCCTGCTCCCTTCCATGCGTACGGCGCGATGCGGAAGCCTTCCGGCCTCGTTCCACACCAGCGACAGGCACCCTGACGCGCCGGATAGTGGGTATCGCACGTCGGGCAGTGCTCCAGCGGAAGGAGCTCACCGAAGCCGTCACGCAAATCGAGAAGGTGACCGCAGTGAGGGCATTGCGAGGCGGCGATAAGCGCCTTGTTCCCACATTGATCGCAACGCACACGCATAGGACTACCTCACTGAGGGCGCCAACTTCAGCACAGCCCGGGCGGATTGGCAGCCGCCACCGTATCAAGCCGCGCTATTGGTACCGCCGTTCCGGGTAAAGGTGTCGGGGTTCACAGGCGCCCTTTCCGCCTGGGACTCGATTAGACCCCATTCTCTTACTTTCGGTTTGACTCCGCTACTACCTAACACACATGGAACACAGCGCCACCAGGTTCGCCCTGACGCCGCCAATCGAGCCGATGCTCGCAAAACTGGCGGACGCCATCCCGGATGCGGGGGCCGGGGACGCCCTTTTCGAGCCCAAATGGGACGGCTTCCGCGCGATTGTATTCCGCGGCGACTCCGATGTCTACATCCAGAGCCGCGACCTCAAGCCGCTGGACCGCTACTTCCCAGAGCTGCACGACGCGCTGATGCAGCAGCTGCCTAACGGCTGCGTCATCGACGGCGAGATTGTGATCACGACCGACGATGGCCTGGACTTCGAGGCACTGCAGATGCGACTGCATCCGGCGGCGTCACGTGTGGCCAAGCTCTCCAGGGAAATGCCGTCGTCGTTCGTAGCCTTCGATGTCCTTGCCGCCGATGGCGAGAACCTAACGTCGACGCCGCAGCACGAACGGCGCGCGAAGCTGGAGAAGCTGCTCGCCAACGTCGATGCACCGATCTACCTGACGCCGGTAACGCGCGATCGCCTAACGGCGGAGCGTTGGTTGAAGGAGTTCGAAGGTGCCGGGCTCGATGGCGTGATCGTCAAGCCGATCAACAGTACGTATCAACCTGGGAAGCGTGCGATGTTAAAGGTGAAGCACGCGCGTACCGCGGACTGCGTCGTTGCCGGGTTCCGCTGGTACAAGGTCGACCAGAGCGCGATCGGCTCGCTGCTCCTCGGCCTGTACGATGATGAGGGAAGACTGCAGCATGTCGGTGTCACGTCATCGTTCTCGATGGAGATGCGCAAGCAGCTGGCGAACGAGCTCGCACCACTGCGCGAAAACGCGCTCGCCGGTCACCCGTGGGGCGAGTGGGCGATCGCGCAAGGCGAAGGTCGCATGCCGGGAGGGCAGAGTCGCTGGAGTGCAGGGAAGGACCTTTCCTGGGAGCCGTTGCGCATCGAGCGCGTGTGCGAAGTGAAATACGATCACATGCAGGGCGACAGATTCCGGCACGCGGCGACGTTTCTGCGCTGGCGCACGGACAAGAAGCCTAACGATTGCCGCTACGATCAGCTCGAGGTCACGCCGCCGTTTGAGCTGGCAAGGATCTTCGCGACGGATCCGCGCCAGAGATAACCGCACAACACGGAAGACCGAGACACCCCTGTGGACCCGGCGCCTGTCAGCTTGGCGTCAGGTTCGTCGCCTACGTTGATGTGGGTGAAGGCGATCACGCTGTTCGTGCTTGGAGCGCTATTACCCGCGTCAGCGTTCGCACAGTTTCGTCTCGAGCCGCGCGACGGCAAGTTCTGGCTGACAGGAGCCGCCGCTCTCACAGCAGCCGTCGCACTCGACGCGCGACTTGCGTCACTTTCGCAACAAATCGAAACGCCGGGACTCGACCGTTTTGCCCGCAAGGTCGGCGTGCTCGGCCAGGCTCGATTGATCGTCCCATCGCTCGCGCTCGGTATCATCGTCCCCAGGATCACAGGTGACCGCTCGATGTCGAATGCGGGAATCCGTGTCGCCGCCGGATATTTCGCCGCTGACGCTCTCACGAGCTTGCTAAAGCCAATCATCGGGCGTCATCGCCCGGACACGTTGGGTCGCCCGGGAGACCCGGGAAGGTTCCGGCCGCTTCGCGGGACCAGTACGATCTGGCGATCCATGCCATCGGGCCACACAACTCACGCCTTCGCGCTCGCGACCGCGCTTTCGATCGAGACGAACAAACCGTGGGTAACTGCGTCGGCCTACTCGGTCGCGTCCCTCGTCGGCGTCCAGCGCATCTATACGCGGGCGCATTGGGGGAGCGACGTTGCTGCGGGGGCAGTACTCAGCATGGCAGTGAGCGCTACGGTTGTGCGGTGGCTCGAGCGGAGCCACGGGTCGCTCGCCCGCCACTAGCATTGGTCGTCGTCCGGCGCGGGCCACTGCGCCACGATTCATGTTTCGCGCGATGCGCATTCTCGTCGTCGAAGACGATCAAGACCTGGCAAAGCTCCTCGACACTGGTTTGACAGAGCTGGGCTTTCGGGTCGAACGTGCCACGAACTACCAGGAGGCGCGCACACGCGTCGCTCTCGGGACGTACGATGTGATCGTCGTCGATGTGATGCTGCCGGGTGGACTCGGCATTGACCTCTGCCGCGAGTGGCGGCGTCGATCGCTCGAGACGCCGATCCTCGTGCTTACTGCGCGCGATTCAATCGACGATCGCGTAAAGGGGCTGGAGGCCGGCGCGGATGACTATCTCACGAAGCCGTTCGCGTTCCAGGAGCTCGTGGCGCGACTGCGCGCGTTAGCTCGACGGCCAGGAGGCCTGCAGCCCGAGATCATCCGCATCGCGGATTTGGAAGTGAACCTGGCGACGCGAGGCGTGCGACGGGGCGACCGTGTCCTGAATCTCACGGCGAAGGAATTTGCGCTGCTCGAGTTGTTCGTTAGGCACGCCGGCCGTGTCGTGGACCGCAGCGCGATCTCGGCATACGTATGGGACGAGAACCACGATCCGTTCACGAACGTACTCGAGGCGCTCGTGCGGCGGCTGCGCCGAAAGATCGACGATCCGTTCGAGAAGAAACTGATCCACACTCTTCGAGGCGCCGGCTATCGGCTGGGTGAATAGCGTGCGCGAGCGCCAGGTTCGGGCCGAATCGCTCTCACACTTACGGCGGCGCCTAACGCTGTGGTATGCCGGTACCTTCAGCCTCATCCTGATCGTCCTGGGGTGGGGGCTGTTCATTGTCATCCGTGCGCAGTTCTCGCGCGACCTCGCCGCGTCCTTGCGCGAAAACACAGACCGCGTGAGGCAGCGCCTTGTGGCCGGCCAGGTCACACCCGGCAGCCCATTTGCCAGCACACCGCCGGCCGCGAATGTCGACAGCGAGGCCACGCTCTATCTGTTCACCGCGGACGGGCGTGCCATCGAGCCACCGCAGGCTGAAAGCTGGATACGCGACGCCGCGCTGCACGCCGCGCGTGCCGGCAAGGTCGATCGCGAGCACGACGCCGAGAACGAGGTCACCTTCTTTCTTCATGCGGAGCGCGTCGATCTGCCTAACGGGGATCGCTACGTCGCCGCAGCGGTGCGCAAGGACGTGGAGTTCGAGGACCGCTACAGCGCCCTCATCGCGGCGTTCATCAGCGCGGCTGTCATTGCGCTCGTACTGCTCGCGGGCGGAGGCTGGTTCCTCGTGCGTCAGTCGACGTCACCGGTGGAGGCCAGCATCGAGCAGATGCGACGCTTCGTCGCTGATGCCGCGCACGAGCTGCGCACTCCACTCACGATCCTGCGCAGCCGCACAGAGGTGGCGCTGCAGCAGCCGCGTGAGGCGTCCAGCTACCAGCAGACTCTACGCGGCATCGAATCGGATGCGCGCCATCTCGGCGGAATCGTCGAAGACCTCTTTACGCTCGCACGCGCCGACGCCGGCGAGCGTCCGCGCGTCAGCCAACGACTCTCACTCGATGACATCGCGCTCGACGCAGCACAGGCAGCGCGAGTCGTCGCGCAGGCAAAAGGCGTAACTCTCGACGTAATGGAGTTCGAAGAAGCGCGCGCCGACGGTGATCCGGCATTGCTGCGTCAACTGTTCATGATCCTGCTCGACAATGCCGTGAAGTTCACAGAAGCGGGCGGCCGTGTAACGATGCGCGTCGGCTCCGACGCTGGTCACGCGACAGTCTCTGTCGAGGACACAGGCATTGGAATCCCGGCGGAGCACGTTCCTCGAATCTTCGATCGCTTCTATCGCACCGACGTCGCGCGCACACCGGGGCAGATGGCCGATGGCGGTCGCGCTGGTGCGGGCCTCGGGCTCTCGATCGCTCGATGGATCGCAGACGTTCACGCCGCACACATGAGCGTCGATTCACGCCCCGGTGTCGGCACGCGAATGACTGTTCGCTTCCCAGCGACGACCTCGAGCTGACCGCAATATCATCGGTGTGTCAGGTCACGCGCGTACAATCCTGAGTGCACAATCCCCCAGCACTGAGGACCTCATGATCTCCAAAAACACCGCCGGCTCACTCGCGGTTGGATTCATCCTTGGCGGCGCCGTCGTTGCGGCGACCTTGTATTTCATGAACGAGAGAGAAGCGGACGAAGATGCTGAGGCGGCTGAAAAGACTGCAGTGGTTTCACCGGCCAGCGACAGCGCGGCTGCAGCGGCAGTCGCTTCCCTCGCAAGAATCTCTGAGGACTCAGCGAAAACGATCGCGTTAGCGCAGATTCCAGGTGGCAAGATCGAAAGTGGTGAGCTTGAAAACGAAGACGGAAAGTTGATCTACTCGTTTGATATCAAAGTCGCCGGCAAAGAAGGCATCGAGGAAGTGCACGTGAATGCGATCACCGGTGAAGTGATCAAGAAGGTGCACGAGAGCGCTGCGGATGAAGCCGCTGAGAAGGCAAAGTCATGAAAGGAGCCATGATGCACAGGTTTCGCGCAGCCCTTTTCGCGGTCGCATTGTCCTGCGTCGCGTTAACCGCACCGCTCATCGCACAGGCGCCTAACTACCACGTTGCGCGCAAGGTGCAGATCGGTGGCGACGGCGGCTTCGACTACGTGACCGCCGACCCAGCGAGCAAGCGCGTGTTCCTCACGCATGCAACGCACGTCGTTGTGTACGATCTCGCGAAAGACACGGTCGTTGGCGACATCCCGAACACAATTGGAGTACATGGCGTGGCGCTCGCGCCAGATCTCAATCGCGGCTTTACATCCAACGGGCGCGATTCGTCGGTCACGATCTTCGACTACAAAACGCTGGCCGTCATCAAGACGCTTCCGATTCACGCGATCAACCCCGACGCGATCACGTACGATGACCTCACGAAGAGGATCTTCACATGGAATCACGGCACGCATAACGCGACTGTGATTGACGCTGTGAAGGGTGAAGTCATCGCTACGATTGCGAACATGGGAACGCCCGAAACTGCCGTCACAGATGGCAAGGGCCTACTCTGGGTGAACGTCGAAGACTCGGCGATGGTCGTGAAGATCGACACGCGAACGATGAAGGAAGTGAGCCGTTTCTCGATCGCGCCATGCGACGAACCGACCGGGCTGGCGATCGATCGCACCAATCGCGTGCTCTTCTCTGTCTGCGACAAGGTCATGGCGATCGTCGACGCCGACAGAGGCGTGAACATTACGACAGTTCCGATTTGTGGCGGTCCCGATGCGGCGGCGTTCGATCCGCAGACGAATCTCGCTTTCGCTTCGTGCAGCGACGGCAACCTCACGGTCGTGCAACAGGTGAGCAAGAACGAATACAAAGTCGTGCAAACAGTCGTAACGCAGCGCGGCGCACGCACGATGGCGCTCGATCCGACGACGCATAAGGTCTATCAGTTGGCTGTGGAGTACGGTCCCTCACCAGCGCCGACGACGCCCGGCGGCCGTCCCGGACGCCCACCGATACTTCCGGGTTCCTTCGCGTTGCTGATCGTCGAGCCGTAGCAGCTCGTTAGGTCGGAAGCGCCCTAGGCACTCCACGAAGGCGTCTCGTCCGGATCCAGCGGCTCCTGATCCGGCCGCAGCTCGACAGGCACATGCTGCAGGTTCACGCGAATGCGCGTCCACGTCGTAAAGCGGCCGCGCATCGAGTCGACTAACACGTCTGCCGGTTCCAAGAGTTCGGCCGCTTTCGGATGACGTTTCTTCCAGCGTTCGAGACCCGCGAGCGCGTCCTCCTTCTTCGGCGCTCGCCCGATCTCTATCAATGGAAACTTCGAGACACGGCGCTTCGATGGCTGCACACGCGGCGGCTCGCCCTTCTGCTTCTCGTAATGCGGCGGCCACGGGGCATCGCCGAGTCCCTCATGCTCGTGTTTCGCGGACAGTTCGAGGAGCTGCTCCAGCGATCCGGCATGCGCGTCGATCTCGGCGTGCCGATCGCCGACCTTTGCGAAGCGATCCGGCATGGTGACGAGTGTGAAGTCGGTCGGCTCGCAGTCAGGCACCTCATCCCAGCCTAACGGGGCCGAGACGCGTGCCTCCGGCGTCGGGCGCACGGAGTAGGCGGACGCGACGGTCCTGTCCTTGGCGTTCTGGTTGTAGTCCACGAAGACGCCCTGTCGCTCCTCCTTCCACCATTTGCTCGTCGCGATGCCTGGCGCGCGCCGCTCCACTTCGCGCGCCAGCGCCAACGCCGCGCGCCGCACTTCACCAAAAGTCCAGCGTTGCTGGATACGCACGATGACATGCATGCCGCGCGAGCCCGAGGTTTTCGGCCAGCCGACAAGTCCGAAATCGCGCAGCGTCGCATCGGCGACACGCGCCACTTCACGAACTTGCGACCACGGCACTCCGGGCACGGGATCCAGATCCACGCGCAGCTCGTCAGGATGATCCAGCTCTTCGGCGCGAACGGGATGCGGGTGCAGCTCGAGGCAGGCGAGGTTCGCCATCCACACGAGCGCTGCCGTGTCGCGCGGAACGACTTCGTCCGCGCTGCGACCGGATGGAAACTTGAGCGATACGACTTCGATCCACGGCGGCCGGGACTCGGGGGCGCGCTTCTGATAGAAAAATTCGCCGCCGACGCCGTTCGGATAGCGTACCAGCACGTTAGGCCGCCCGCCGGCGCCGCGCAGTGCTCCCTCAGCCACTGCGATGTAGTAATCGACGAGATCGCGCTTCGTGTGCTTCGCCTCCGGAAACAGCACTTTGTCCGGATTCGAGATTGAAACCTCGCGACCGTCGACGATGAGCGTCTCGGGCTTTGCCTTCACACGCCGGTCAGCGGATCAGCGGATGGCGCAGCGCGGCGTCGCGCCCTGGACCCATGCAGCCAGCATCTGCCATTCGGGATCGTCCTGCGAGCGCCAGCGTCTGCCACCGGCGTGCATGTGATCGCCACCAGCCTCCGGTGCGAGAGGATGCAGCAGCAGGCGACTCATGAGCGGAAATCCGGGCTCGATGTATTGCCTAACGACGGCAAAGTTGCGGCGCGACTCTTCCAGATTCCAGAAGTCGCGGCCGGCGGGAATCGCGGGCGCAAAGTTGCGAGGCTCCACGCCGTGGCAGTGCACGCATTCCACGAGTCCCGGTCGCTTGCTCAGAAAGAGCTTCTGAACGCACGACTGAAAGAACTCGAAATTCAGCGGGCCGGAGGCCGTCTCGCTCGGGACACCGCGCACACTTGCGGAACGCACCCAGTCGGCGATGATCTGCCAATCAGGGTCGGCCTGAGACTGCCAGAACTTTCCTCCAACGTGGAACGCCGCGCCGCCTGCGGCAACCGCGAGCGGCTTTCGCAGCAAGCGACTGTGTTCGGGACTTCCCGGCGTTACCAGACGTGCAACGACAGCGAAGTTTTTGCGCGATGCCTCTTCGGACCAGAACACGCGCCCGTTCTCTCCCTCTGCGAGCTCTTCGAGGTTGAGCGGCGTCCCGCTATGCGCGTGGCACGCTGCGCAGGCCGACAAGCCGGGGCCGTGACCGCTGCGCGCCTTGATGAAGATCGGTTCCACACGCGAGCGATACACATCGAAGCTCAATGCGGCCTGCGCGCCGCAAAGCGCCGGCGCGGCGAACAGGAGTGCGGCGCATGGCAACGCGATCGCGGGAGAGAAGAGGTGTCTCACCTAACGAACAACAGCGCGGCGTGATTGCGCTTGGGCACCTGGCCTACAGGAATCCGCGCCACCTCTTTCATCGCCTTCGTATCGATCGCGGAAACATCGTTGGAACCCGCGTTCGCGGAGTAGAGAAACTTCCCGTCGGGGGTCATGCTGAGCCAATCCGGATGCGATCCCACCGGAACGCCGCCGAGGAACTTGAGATCGGGCAGCGACCAGGCGTAGACGTAGTTGTTAGGCTTGCTGGTCGACCATAACGTCTTGCCATCGGGTGAAACGGCGAGTCCATGTCCAGGTGACCCTTGCAAGCCGTCGTCGTTTGTACGCGTCAGCGGTGCCTCGGGCATCATCACCTTCTGCACGACGCTTCGCTTCGCGAAATCGACGACATAGAAGCCGTGATAGTCCGAGATCTGCACGAAGATTCGCTTTGTCGAGCCGTCGGCGTTTTTCTCGAACGCCATCGGTCGCACGCCGCCGTCGAACTCGAGCGACCACTCCGGCTCGTCGGTGGTTGTGTTGATCACTGTCAGCCTGCGCGCGCCGATCATACCGGCGACCACGTGCTTGCCATCCGGCGTGATGAACACGTTATGCACACCGCCCGCTGTCGCGATCTTCTTCACGACCCTTTCGGCGCCCACGTCGATCACGTCGACGAAGCCTTCCGCGACGATCGCGACGTAGAGTTTCCGGCCGTCGGGCGTGATTGCAACGTTGTTAGGCCGGTTCGTCAGCGGGATCTTCGTCGCGACACGCAGGGTGGCCGCGGGGACCACATCCAGCGTGCGATCGACCTCATTGCTGAAATAGAGCGCGCGGCCGTCGGGATTGGACGTCACGCCGTGCGCGATGGGGATGCCCGCAATAGTGTCAACGACCCGGTTCGTGACCGGATCGATGAGATGAACGTTGTCTCCCGCAGCGTTCGTCTGAACGATGCGGACCGCGCGCGTCTGTCCGTGCAACGGCGCCAAAACACTGACGCTGGCCAGCGAAATACCAAAGACGCGAAGCGCGACGCGGATCATGCCGTTCAGCATGCCGACGCCGCCTTGCTTCGTCAACCCGACGGGGCGAGGCCGGACGTCGTTCCTACGTCAGCTCGCGATCACGCCATACACCACGGCGATCGATTGTCACGTGGATTTCAGGCACCTCATCGTGCTTTTGAGGCCCGATCCAGCAACAACTTTCGCTCACGCGCATTCAGCGTGAGACTGGCAGCTCGTTGAAACTCTTCGCGCGCCTCATCGAGGCGGCCAAGCTTGAAGAGGAAGTCACCGCGCACGGACGGCAGCAGGTGATACGACTTGAGCGCCGGCTCGGCGCGCAGTGAATCGACGAGCGCGAGGCCTGCGGCGGGCCCATACGCCATCGACACGGCGACCGCACGATTCAGCGCGACGATCGGGGATGGCTGCAGCTGCGCCAGCGCGTCGTACAGCGCAACCATGCGCACCCAATCGGTGTCCTGCCCGCTTCCGGCGCGCGCGTGACACGCCGCTATCGCGGCCTGCAAAGCATACGGACCGAGCACGCCTAACGACTCGGCGCGTGCCAGAGCGGCGAGGCCGCGCCGGATGAGAAGGTGGTCCCAGCGCGTGCGATCCTGATCCAGCAGGAGAATAGGCTCCCCCTTCGGTCCCACGCGCGCCCGCGTACGCGACGCCTGGATCTCCATGAGCGCGACCAGTCCGTGCACCTCTGCCTCGTTAGGAGCGAGCTCGGCGAGGATGCGTCCCAGGCGCAACGCGTCCTCGCACAACGCCGGCCGCAGCCAATCGTCCCCCGCAGTCGCCGAGTACCCTTCGTTGAAAATGAGGTAGATGACTTCGAGCACCGACGACAAGCGCTCCGCCCGTTGCTCCGCGCGCGGCACCTCGAAGGGGACCTTTGTCTCAGCGAGTGTTCGCTTGGCTCTCACGATGCGCTGTGCCACTGTCGCCTCTGGCACTAGAAACGCGCGCGCGATCTCGTCGGTTGTCAGCCCGCCGAGCAGGCGAAGGGTGAGCGCAACGCGCGCTTCCGTGGAAAGCACCGGATGGCAGGCCGTGAAGATGAGCCGAAGCAGATCGTCGCCGATGTCATCGTCGATTGCGGCGTCGAGATCCGGCGTTGCGTCCTGCCGTTCCTCGAGCTCGTGCCCGAGCTGCTCGTGCTTGCGCTGGAGCATCGTGCCGCGACGCAAGACGTCGATTGCGCGTCGCTTGGCTGTTGCCATAAGCCACGCACCTGGATTGTTAGGCACGCCCGATTCGGGCCACTGCTCCAGCGCGGCGACGAGCGCGTCCTGTGCGAGATCTTCCGCGATTCCTACGTCGCGCACCAGGCGAGCGAGACTGGCGATGACCTTGGCCGATTCGATACGCCAAACGGCCTCGATCGCACGGTGCGTCTCAGTTGTCGTCACGTCTTACGGAGGTCATCCTATTCTCGTGTATGATTCAGCTTCCGGCTCGCGTGCCCTTCAACGCTTCCCGCGTTAGGCTGTCGTGTGCCTCGACGGCCGGGCCAAAGTCCTCCGCCTCGAAGAGCGGACGCAGCTCGATCACGCCTTCGCCGCCGCCGCTCATGTCCGCGGTGAACGGCACGCGCTTGGCCCACTCGATCGCCTCTTCCTTCGACTTGACCTGAATGATCCAGAAGCCTGCGATCAGCTCCTTCGACTCGCTGAACGGGCCGTCGACAACGGTTGGCTTGCCTTTGGAAAACTGGACCCTCGCTCCCTTGGAGCTTGGCTGCAAACCGGCGCCGTCCAGCATGACACCGGCCTTTATCAGCTCCGCGTTGTACTTCCCCATCTCGGCGAAGTCCTTCTCAGTCGGGAGGATGCCTGCCTCCGTCTTCTCATCGGCCTTGATGATCATCATGAAACGCATCGATCAGTCTCCTTTGCGGTGCCTGTGAGCGGCCCGTGCCGCTCCCTACGTGACGTCGAACGAGATCCCGCGAGATCGACACGCCCGCTGCGCTTTTCAGGGCGCGGCCATTCCATCCAAGTCGTCCGGCAACGTTCTGGGTCCTGCGTACACGCGTTGGGCCCGATTCGGAAGGAAGTCGAAGACGGTGTCGCGAACTCGCAGACGTTTATCTGTGGAGCAGAGCTTCCGCAACTCATCCAGGGACGCGCCGGGCTTGTGTGTGAGCTCGGCGACTCTATCGAAGAAGTGAGCTGAAGATACCGAACGTGGACTCGTGGGTCTTGCCGGAGCGGCGCGATGTAGGACGGTTGAGGTATTCGATAGCATTTCAGCGCCACAAACGTTAGGCGTCCAGTGAGATGGGGCGCGACTGCGCGCTCCAGCGGCATTGTAGCCCAGCCTGATTCGTTAGGCCAGTCAGCAGTAACGCCTTTGACAAATGAGTTGACAGCCCCAGCCATGCGGCGTTTACATAAGGGCGAGCCGGGACCACTGAAATGAAACGACGCTCGCGAACACTGCTTATCCTCGGCGTGACGCTGCTGATCGCGCTCGTGCCGACGCTCCTGGCGCTGCCGCGGTTCGTCGATGCGCGAACAAATACGGTCATTCCCGGCAAGCTCATTCCAGTCAGCGCCGAAGCGACGGCGCTGCATGCCACGCTGCGCGTCGTCGACATGCACGACGATCTGCTGTTATGGAATCGTGATCCGCTCCAGGAATACACGCGTGGGCACACAGACGTCCCGCGCCTCCTGCGGGGCGGCACGTCGCTGCAGGTGTTTTCTGCCGTAACCAAGACGCCGCGTGGTCTCAATTACGACAGCAACACGGGCGACAGCGACAACATCACGCTGCTGGCGGTGCTGGAGCGCTGGCCGGTCCGAACCTGGACGAGTCGCACGCAGCGGGCGCTGTATCAAGCGCGTCGCTTGCACGCTGCAGCCAATCACTCTGCCGGCAGACTGACAGTCATAACATCGGCGAGCGAACTCGACGCCTTCCTGAAAAAGCCTAACGCCGGTACAGACGCACTAGGGGGTATTCTCGCGATCGAGGGACTGCACGCGCTGGACGGAGTGCTGGCAAACGTGGACACGCTGTACGCAGCGGGGTATCGCATGATGGGCCTGACACACTTCTTCGACAACGAGGTAGCCGCGTCGGCCCACGGCGTGAGCAAGGGTGGGCTGACCTTGTTGGGACGCGAAGTCGTTAGGCGCATGGAAGCGCTGCGGATCACTATCGACCTGGCGCACGTGGCCCCCAAGGCGATCGACGAAGTGCTGAGCATGGCGACGCGACCTGTCGTTGTATCGCACACCGGCGTCAGGGCGACTTGTCCCGGACCGCGCAACCTCAGCGACGATCAGATCAAGCGCATCGGCGCGAACGGCGGACTCATCGGCATCGGTTACTGGGACGCCGCCGTTTGCGAAATCGGCGCGCGATCGACCGCGCGGGCGATGCGTCACGCAGCGACGATCGCCGGCGCGCAGCACGTCGCGTTAGGGTCGGACTTCGACGGCGCCACCCAGGTGCCCTTCGACGCAACGCAGCTCGTGCAGATGACGCAGGCTTTGCGCGACGAGGGCTTCACGGACGACGAGATCCGCGGCATCATGGGGGAGAACGCGATCCGCTTTTTGCTGGGCAACCTCCCTCCCTGATGATCTACACACGACTTGGCAGCACCGGCACTAAAGTTTCGCGCATCTGCCTCGGCACGATGACCTACGGCTCGAAGAAGTGGCGCGACTGGGTGATCGAGGAGCCGGAAAGCCTAACGTTTTTCCAACGCGCGCTCGAGAAGGGGATCAACTTCTTCGATACGGCGGACACCTATTCACGCGGTGTCAGCGAGGAGATCGTCGGCCGAGCGCTGCGTACGCTGAACGTAGCGCGCGAATCGGTCGTGATCGCCACGAAGGTCGCACTGCCGATGGGTAATGGGCCGAACGACAAAGGCCTGTCGCGCAAACGCATCCTCGCCGGGATCGACGCGTCGCTCAAACGGTTACAGCTGGAGTATGTGGACCTCTACCAGATCCATCGCTACGACCCTGAGACACCAATCGAAGAATCGCTCGAGTCGCTGAACGATGTCGTTAGGTCGGGGAAGGCGCGCTACATCGGCGCGTCCAGCATGTATGCCTGGCAATTCACGCGCATGCGGACGACTCAGCGCGCGCGAGGGTGGTCGCCGTTCGTGGCGATGCAGAACCACTACAACCTCATGTACCGCGAGGAAGAGCGGGAAATGATCCCCTACTGTCTCGAAGAAGGAGTGGGGTTGTTGCCGTGGAGTCCATTGGCACGAGGATTCCTGGCCGGCTCGCGTAAACGCGGCGCGCGCGACGCGACGCCGCGTGAGAAAGGCGACGCGTTTGCACACGAGTGGTACTATCGCGATGAGGATTACGACGTCGTCGACGCCGTCGTCGCGCTGGCGAAGGAACGTGGCGTTCCGCCGTCGCAGATCGCGCTCGCGTGGCTACTTTCGCGGCCCGGCGTCACCGCGCCGATCGTCGGCGCCAGCAAACTGAATCACATCGACGATGCGGTGGCCGCGCTCGACATTGTCTTGTCTGACGTCGAGCGCTTGCGTCTCGAGCAACCATATCGTCTGCACCCCGTGCTGGGACATAACTAGCCGGTCGCGGGTCAGGCTCTGTAGTTGCCCGGTGACGCGGGAGCGCCACAACTCCAGTACTTCGGACCGCCGCCGGAGAAGGCGAGCCGGTCCTGAGCGTTGTCGACTAAAGAGATACCTCGCGAGGCGAGCAGCGCACGGGCGCTGGTACCCCGGTTGCGGCGCAAGTGCGTCTATGCTTCAGCAATCGTCGCTGCTCGGCTCCGCGGAGTATCGCGCTCTCATGCGATCGTTACCAACGGGTGTGAGCATTCTCGCGGCGTCGGATGCACACGGGAGGCCGGTGGGCCTAACGGTAAATGCTGTCGCTTCAGTGTCTCTGCGCCCCCCAATTCTTCTGGTGTGCATTCACCAGCGGGCGCGGATGCGATCGCTACTGCGCGTTGGAATGCCGCTAGTCGTCAACGTCCTATCCTCCGGCCAAGCCGACCTTGCTCGCCGCTTCGCGAGCTCCACTGAGGATCGCTTCGCCGGCGTGGCTCATCAGGTACGCCGAAGCGGTCATGTGATGATCACTGGTGCTGTCGCGCACGTTCTTTGTTCTGTGCGCGAGATCGTCGAGGTTGGCGATCACTCCGTCGTTTTCGCGGACGTCACTGGCGGCGACGCACACGACGGCAGCCCCCTAGTCTTTTGCGAACAGGGATACACCGCGGCCGGAGGCGTTAGGCAGGCCAGCGACTGATTGAGTATGAATCGTTAGCGGCCGATGTCGCGCAGGACCTGGAGGACGCGTCGCTCCGTTCTCACATACACGTCTTCCATCAAGATGTGATCGAATTCTCCGTTGCGACCGACGCTGTACAGGCCGGCGATGCCGGTTGATCGTTGCAGCTCGAGACGTTCTTTCTCGTAGATTTTGAGAAACACGGGATAAGCGATCGGAGTGCGCAGCACCCGACCGCCGAGCAGCCGCCGTCGCGCATCAGGGATAACTGGCTCCAGGTGATGGACAGCGAGCGCGAGCAATTCGTCGTCAGAGCGACGCCAGTTCTCGTCCCCCACCTGGGCGCCGAAATCGACTGTAATCATCGTCTTTCCAGGCGGTGCGAGCCACGGCATGGAGCGAGGTGCTTCCGTTAGGCGGAAATACGGGAGGTTTTCTTCCGGCGTCCACACGACAACATCAGGAAGCAGGTTCCGTCCCTCGAGCTTCACGTTGACGAAAATCATCGCGCGATAGCGAAAGGCGGACAGGTGTTGCAAGCCTGCGGCCTCGGATACGAGTTTCGGCAACACATGTACGGGCGCCGTGCTGATCACCGCCGCGGCCGCGATGTCGCGTCCGTGTACTCGCACGCCTAACGCGCGACCATTCTCCACGAGAATGCGCTCGACCGGCGACTCCAGCTGCACACTATCTTCCAGGCCCGACGCGAGCCGCGCGCACAGCGTCGCGACGCCGCCGTCAGGATAGACGTGCCAGGTGCGGGGACCCTCCGGCAGCTCGCGACAGTAGCCGATGGCGATGGCGCGGCGCGTCACTCGGCTCAGCGCCTTGAGCGCGACTGTCTGGAGAATGCCGCCTGGAATTTTGTCTCCGACCGATGACGCCAACTCGTGCGCCGGCGCGCCCGACCAGGCTTCAACTAATGGAAGCGCCACTTCATTGGCCAGCGACTCCCCATAGGCCGCTCGAAACCAGCCGGCAGCGCTCGAAGCATCTCGTTCGCTATTGCGCTTTGGCACGAGTCGGGCGGCGATGCCGTCGCGCAAAAACCGCGGCACACGGAGCAGGCCAAATGGATAGCTGTAGCGCTGTCCGCCGAGCAGCACGCTCTCGCCATAGTAGCGCACAAGACGACTCGCGTTTTGCACGCCGACCGCTTTGGCGAGGCGGTTCGTAATGAAGTGCGCACCGAAATCGTATGTGAATCCTTCCTCGTCCACGAAACTGCTCGCGAGCCCCGCGATGCGAGGGCTCGCTTCGAAGACACGAACGCGTACGCCGTGTCGGCGCAAGGCGCGAGCCGCCGTTAGGCCCGCGACGCCCGCGCCCACGATTACGACGGGCAGCTCGATCTTCTGGCTCACGTGAGCATGCTATGCGCCGGCTGGATGCTCCTCATTCGGCCGGCGCAGCTCCACGTGCAGAATGGCGCCACGTCCGGCGAGCGCGACCAGCCGGTCGATGACGGTGAAGACGGCGAGCGACAGCGGCGACTTTAGACTGAAGCGCTCGACGACTAGCGAGGGTGCGCGGTGATCCGTCAACCAATTGCGTATGGAGTAGACCCAATTCACTGGGCTCATCATTGTCGTTAGGCGCTCAACGTCAAGCCTGGCTGTCTGCGCGAGCCGCCGGATCGTGGCGGGACAGAATAAAGACCAATGGCGGGGAAAGTGGTAACCGCCCCAATAGCGGCCGCGCGCGAACTGGAAGTCGAGTGAGTCGGTGTTGTCCGTTACGATCACGAGGCGACCACCCGGTCGCAGCAATCGGCGCGCGGTTGACACGAGGCCCACTGGATCGGCGACGTGTTCGATTGTCATGATCAGGAGGATCAGATCGTACGTTGCCGGGCGTTCATCGAGGTCTTCCACAAACCCGTGGCGCACCGTTAGGCCCCGACGCCGCGCTGCGTCAACGGCGCGCGGATCAGAATCGATGCCCTCTACTCGCCAGGATGGTGCTCCATAGCGCTGCAGAAGACTCATGTGGAACCCGTCGCCGCAGCCAATGTCCAGAATCCGGGCTTCCTGCGGCAAGCCACGGCACCATTTGAGCACCCGGCGGGCTTCCAAGCGCTCCCGCACTCGATACACGAAGCCGAATTCGGCCGGCGTGAACTGGAAAGCGTGGTAATTCGCGGGATAGATCCGTTCCAGCTCTTCCAAGCAAGGCCTCGGGTTGAGATAGACCAGGCGACACACCCTGCAGCGTACGGCGGTGAACGTGTCCGGGGACGTCGCATACTCGAAGTCCAACCCCTGAGCGACGACATCAGCGTCGTCCTGACCGCAGATACAACAGCGGACCGCTTCGACACGCAGCGGCTGCAACGCTGTGTGCGCGGATGGCGCCAAGCTACGCCGCCGCGGCGATTCGCGGCCGTAGAAGCAGCGCCATCAGACACATAAAGACCAGCTGAAAGCCCGCATCGATTGCCCAGAGCGAGAGCGGCTGCAGCGCAAACAAGACACTCGTTAGGCCGATCGTCGCGGCGAAGCCGAGCCAGGCGAGTGCGCCCAGGCGCAGGGCAGACGACGCGTCGCTCGCCGCCAACCGATACAAGAAGAAGCGCAACGCGAGCGCAAGAATCACATACGCCACGAGCGAGGCGAGGTAGTTTCGCGGAGCGCTCGCCATGAGCAGCGTCTTGCGCGCCGGGTCGTCGTAGCCGTGC
>DATBKN010000277.1:0-3732 GCA_036555845.1 Gemmatimonadaceae bacterium
GACGGCTGCCTGGCGCCCATGCGCGATGTCGCTCAGCCGAACGCCGACAACGAGCGCGGCGCCCGCTCCGATCAGCGAGCCCGTCGCCGCGACGGTCGCCCAGCGCCGCCTGATGGCTCGCAGCCCCCAGCTTGCCACCCACACCGCCGCGCCTATCCAGACGACGAGGCTGAGAGGTACCGGCGGCACATCGCCAAAGAATCCGCTGCGGAAGCTGGGAACCATGTCGAGTCGTTCACGCGTTTCGGCGTCGAGTGGGTCCAGGCGCAAAGCATGCTGCCACGAGACGGCCGCGGCGGCGGTGTCGTGTGCCTGCCACGCACTGGTCCCCGAGTTCGCCCAGGCGTCGGCCGCGCGCGGCTCGGCCGCGGCCAGCGCAGCGAAAACCTGCTGCGCCGATGAGTAGGCGCCCTCGTCGTAGAGCGTCACGCCGCGTTCGAAGGCCTGTGCATCGACCGATGGGGCCTGGCTCGCGTGGGCCACGGACGCCCCCGCGACGAGCAGGAAAGCCGAGGCGAAACCACCGAGCCGACCTAACGAGGATCGCCGATGCGTCGCCTCGCGATCGATGGCGTCGAAGATCCTGGCGGCGCGCGCGGCGACGGAGGGATCGACCGTATGTTGCGAGCCGCCAAAGACTGCAGCGTCCAGTTCCGCGTGCAGGTGCGCCGCCTGGTGCGCGGTATCGCGCGTCACTCCGCGCCGGCGAAGCGCGCGCACGATGCGGCGCGGATCGGCCAAGGTCGCGGCATCTACTTGAAGCCGATCGGCCAGAGCCGCGGTCAGTGCGCGCCGGACCGCTGCCTCGCCAGCCGAGCGGCTTCGTGCCGCGAGCTGATGCAGCGCGTATCCCTTGCGACGCACTGCGCGCCGCCGCGCACGCCTAAGGAATGCAGCTCCGGCTGCCGGAATCGGAGCGACGGCGAGCGCCAGCCAATAGGACGCGTACGAAGAAATAGGCGGCGGCAGTGATCCGCGATACGAACGCCGGATGCTGAGAGGCTCGGTTCCTTCGCCGACTTGCGCGGGCGTGGCCACGAGCGTTCCCTGCGCGACATTCAACGCCAGCTCCGGTACCGTCGCACTGGTGTAGCGTTTGGCGTAGGGATCAAAGTAGGCGTAGTCCAGCGCGGGTACGCGTTGCGCTCCCGCTGTCGTTGGCGTCACGATATAGTCGAATTCCTTGACACCGCGGACCAGCGGGCCGCCCGTGTCGATCTGCACACGCTCCGGACCCTGCACCAGCTGAGCCCACGTTAGGCGCACACCCGGGCGTGGCAGCAAGGCAACGTTGCCGATGCCACGCACAGACAGCGTGAGGACGAACGGTTGCCCAACTTGTGGCTGATCGGTATCCGCACGTCGTTCGACGCCGAGCATGCCCACGGCTCCCGCGAAATCCCCGGGACGCGCCGCTGGGGCAGGCGGCGGATCGCGCGCGATAACCGTTAGGCTTTCGGCGCGCAGTGTGCGGCTCTCTTCCCTGCTGAAGAACGACGTTGAAAGCGGCAGCGAGTAGCTGAGTCGCGCCGGTGCGATGGCGTGGCGTCCGGCGACGAGCGGGAATATGGCGCGCTGAAAGACATGCACCTCGTATCGCCGACTGCCAGCCAGGCGCGTGTACGTCACTGGCGAAGAGAGGTCGTAGCCCAGCATCGCGCGCAGCTCGGGTGGTATGAACTCCGGATTGCGTCGCAAACGCGCGCGGGCGTCTTCCGCGATGAAAACACCGACCTGATATGTCGCCTGCTGGCCCACGTAGATGTCGCGCGGCAAAAGGACCGCGTGGAAGGCGATATCATCCGCAGGATTCACGGGGGCTTGCGTGACGACAGCCGGCGCCTGCGCTGCCAACGGCAGCGCGCACGCGGCGAACGCCGTTACCAGGGAGCGGAAATGCCTCCTGCTCACCAGTCTTTGCCCACGTTAGGCGGTCTCGGGCGATTCTGCTGCTGCTTGCCCTGCACTTGTCGCTCTTCACGCGCCGCGCTGTTCAGCAGCTGCTCGGCCTGCTGCTCACCCAAGCCGCCCGCCGGCCGCTGGCTCGCCGGTTGATCTTCGGGACGTTGTCCGCCGCCGCCGCCGCCACCACCACCTCCACCGCCGCCGCCGTGCTTTTCGCGCTCGCGCAGCGCCAGTTCGTAATTCCACTTCGCATCAACATCGTCCGAGCGCATACGCAGCGCGCGCTTGTAATGCTCCAGCGTCGCCTCGAGGGCCAGCCGCGTGCTGTCGGACGACGGCTCGCCCTTGAGGCCGCGTTTGAGATACACGAGCCCCAGATTGAACAGCGATCGGAAACGCAACTCTTCATCGCGCACTCGCACGCTGCGCTCGAGCGGTTCGGCGGCCGGTCCCAGCGAGTCCATCGTGAGGAGCGCTGTGCCGTAGTCGTACGCCAGCGTTCCGGATGTCGGCGCACGCTCGAGCGCATAACGATAGAGTGCCGCGGCACGCGCGACGTCACCGGCGTGATATGCCTTGGCTGCGTCGCCCGCGTAGCGGGACGGCAGGTAGCAGCTGGCCAGCGTCAGCACCAGGACTGCCGCAGTTGCGAGCGCGCGTGTGTGCACCCGAATCGGTGCGTGACGTCGTTCGCGGAGCCACGTGTCGAGCACGAGAAGCAGGAGCGCCGGCAGCACGAGAAGCTGAAAACGAGGCGTGCGTGTGCGGCCAGCCTGAATCGTGCGCGAGCTCGTGCGCAGCTCGGAGAGCGCCTGGCGCACGCGCGACGCTTTGTCGCTCGCGTTCGCCTCGACGAACACACCGCGCGTCGCCGCGGCCATCGCCGAGAGCATCTCGGGATGGTACCGCGTCGTCACGACATTCCCGTTCTCGTCACGCTTGCTCGTTATGCGATCACCCTCATGAATGGGGATCGTGGCCCCATCGGGCGTGCCGAAGCCTACAGTCACAATCGTAATGCCGTTGCTCGCCGCGCGCTGTGCCGCAGATGCCACCTCTTCGGCCTCCTCGAAAGCCTCGCCGTCGCTCATGACGACGACGGCTTTGTCACCCGCTGACTGAGTCGCGAGCAGCAGATCGGTGGCCTGGTTCACTGTGCGCGACAGCGAGCTCCCCGCTTGTCCGACGATCGACGGATCGAGGTTGTCAAGAAAGAGCTCCAGGGCACCTTCGTCGCCGGTCAACGGCGTCAGGATGTAACTACGACCGGCGAAGGCGAGCATTGCGAAACGATCCGCTGGTGACAGGGCCCACAGTCGTCGCACTTCCTGCTTCACCCTTTCCAGCCGGCTGGGACGTTCATCCTGCGCCAGCATCGAAAGCGAGGCATCGAGCGCCAGCACGACGTCGATTCCTTCGCCGCGTACAGCGCGCTGCTCGACGCCCCAGCGCGGCCCCGCAAGCGCGACCGCCGCGAGCGCCACCGCCGCGCCTAACCGTAACGCGCGACTCCGCCCCTGATCCAACGCTCCGGCAGGGACCAGTCGCGCGAGAAGTGGATCTTCGGCGAAGCGCTGCAGGCTTCGTCGCCGGCGACGAACCTCGAGCAGGAGGCCGGCGATGGCAGCGGCGCCTAACAAAAGCGCCAGGGGCACGAACCACAACCAGTCGAAGCTCATGCGGCCGCCTGCGCCGGCGCCGCACTCTGCGCGGCATGCTGGGCCGCGTGAATGTGCTCAACGATCTGGCGCGCCTCATGACCGAGCTGCACCGCGTGCGCAGCCGCGACAGGGCGGCGCGCGAATTTGATGAGGTCCGCCTCGACGA
>DATBKN010000278.1:0-17720 GCA_036555845.1 Gemmatimonadaceae bacterium
TGCCGAGCCTTCTTCTGCGGGCTGGAAGATGAACTTCACCGTCCCCGGCAGCTGTGCCTTCATGCCGCTCAGGACCTCGGCCACGCCCATCAGGATCGCGACGTGGTTGTCGTGGCCGCAGGCGTGCATGACGCCGACTTGCTGTCCCAGATATGTCGCTTTCACCGTCGATTTGAACGGCAGGTCGACTTCCTCGGTCACTGGAAGCGCGTCCATGTCAGCCCGAAGGGCTACCGTGGGACCGGGTTTTCCCCCTTTCAGGACCCCCACGACCCCAGTGTGGGCTACCTGAGTTCGAACCTCGAGTCCGAGCGCCTTGAGGTGGTCTGCCACGAGCTTCGCGGTTCGCTCCTCACGGTTGCCCAGCTCAGGGTGCTCGTGAATGTCCCGGCGCCAGCCGACGACCTTTGCCTCTAACGCTTTAGCGCGGGTGTCCAGGTCGGTGATCAGCCGTGACGGCGCTTGTGCGGAGAGCGTCGGACCCAGGAGAAAGAGGGTGGTAACCACGAAGAGCTTCATTGCCATCGCTCGCTTTGTGAGTCAGTAAAGGGACAGGACTTGAGGGCTTGGAGCAGGGGAGAAATTAGCTGTTCGATTGAACACTCGGGACTCGAATCCGGACCAACTCAGACCCAGCCGAAGACCGCCGACGGAGCTGCCGCAAAGCACTCTGAAGGGCGGTTTATCCCCTTCGTAAGCCGCTTTTCCGCATCCCTGTGACCCAGACAGTCGATAACCTGCCGACAAGCGAAGCCATGGCTCCGACGCCCATGGTGTCGGCTGCTCAGCGCGTGGCCGGCTGGGATGAACGATCGCTGAGGACCGCGGCGTGGGTCGCAATTCTGGCTATCGCGTATGGACTCACCAGCTGGGTTGGGCTCGAGATGGCCGGCCTGCCGACGCACACCAGCGTCGTCTGGCCCTCAGCGGCCTTGGCCCTCGCCGCCTGTCTCTCCTGGGGACCGCGCGCCTGGCCGGTGGTTGGGGCCGGGGCCTTCCTGCTCAGCCTCTGGACAGCCGCGACTCCGGCCGGGATAACGCAATCCGCGCTCATGTTTGCCCTGAGCGTCTCGTTCGGAACGACGCTGCAGGCAACCGCCACGTCCGAGCTCGTGAAGCATCGCGCGCCGGGCCTCTTTGCGAACGCCGGCGGCGTGGCGCGCTTCGTCGGAGTCGCCGCCATCGGTTGTGTCATCGCCCCGAGCTGGACCGCGCTCACGCTCTTGTTAGGCGGCCACGCAAGCGTGGGCACCTACCTCGAATCCTGGCTGGCGTGGTACCTGGGAGATCTCACGAGCATTCTCGTCTTCGCGCCGCTGCTGCTTCAGTGGCGCGAGATTCTGCGCGTGAGCCGGCGCAAGGGCTGGGTCGCGGAAGCGATCGGCACCTGTGTGGCCGTCGTTGCCTTGAGCGCGATCGTGTATTTCACGTGGCAATCGCTAGGCAGTCCGGAGTATCTCCTGGCGTTCGTGGCGCTGCCGTGCGTCGTCTGGATCGCGTTCCGCTTTCGGCCACCCGGTGTCGCCCTCACGGCGGCCTTCGTATCCGCCATGGCGTTCGCTGCCATGATGCACGACGCTGACTCGAGCACGCGCAGCATATCACAGAGCTCGCTGCTGCTCTTCCAGTCGTTTTCAGCGCTTGTCTCGATCACGGGCCTGGCGCTCGCCGCCGCGATCACGGGACAGAAGCGCGCCGAAAAGGCCGTGCGCGCGGAGAGAGCGCAGTACATCGATCTGTATGAAAACGCGCCGGACATGTACGCCTCGGTTGATGCCGCGACGAGGAAGGTGATCGAGTGCAATCAGACCCTTGCATCCGCGTTAGGCTACTCCAAGGACGAGATCATCGGACGCGACGCGTCCGAACTGTACCATCCCGATAGTCGTGACGCGGCGCAGATGGCGTTCATGCTGTTCCAGCGGACCGGCGCAGTGACGGGCATGGAGCTGCTGCTGCAGCGCAAGAACGGCAGCAAGCTCGATGTGAGCCTGACGGCATCGGCCGTGCGCGATGCCGAAGGGCGAGTGATCAGGAGTCGCTCGGCATGGCATGACATCACGGCGAGCAAGATTGCGGAGCGCACGTTGCAGGAGAGTCAGCAGCTGTGGCGTGCCTTTATCGAGCAAGCTCCCGCAGCGATCGCGATGTTTGACCTGCAGATGCGCTACCTCGCCGTGAGTCGGCGTTTTCTTGCCGACGCCGGCTTTCCACCGGAAACGGAGCTCTATGGGGCATCGCACTACAAAGTCTTCCCGACAATGCCCGAGCACTGGAAGGAAGCGCACAAACGCGCGCTCGCGGGCGAAGTCGTCACGGGGGACGACGACCCATTCGAAACTCAGGATGGCCGACTACAATGGCTGCACTGGGAAGTGCGGCCGTGGTACGACGTCAACGGGCTCGCGGGTGTTGTCGTGTTCACAGAGGATGTGACGCGGCGTAAGCAAGCGAGCGACGCGCTGCGCAAGCTGAACGTCGAGCTCGAGGAACGCGTGCGCGAGCGCACCGCCCAGCTCGAGCAGCTGGCCCGCGAGATGGAAGCTCAGAGTCTCACGGATCAGCTGACCGGATTGCCTAACAGGCGGTCACTGGACATGAAGCTCGCGATGGAAGTGCGGCTTTCGGTACGCCATCTGGTTCCGCTGTCGCTGTTGCTGCTCGACGTCGATCACTTCAAGCAGTACAACGACTCGTTCGGGCATCCGGCCGGTGACGAGGTGCTGCGCAAGGTTGGATCGGTGCTGCAGAATTCCTTGCGCACGACCGATTTCGCCGCGCGCTGGGGCGGGGAGGAGTTCGCCGTCATGCTGCGGCATACGAATGAAGAGGGCGCGCTCGTCGTCGCGGAGCGCATCCGTGACGCCGTGGAGCGTGAGGCCTGGCCCAATCGGGGCGTCACAATAAGCGTCGGTGTGGCGACGCTGCTCCGCGTGAAGCCGGACGTCGGCGCGCTACTGGCCCAGGCGGACGCCGCGCTCTACGAGGCCAAGCGCAGCGGGCGCAACCGCGTCGTCACGGCGACGGAGGCGGCGCCGCGCGAAGATCACGGGCAGAATAAGAAGAGCGCCTAACGTTCCGGAGATCATGCCGCCGGCGTTGGCGAGCGCGATGGCTCCGAAGAGCGTCGTGGTACGCGTCCCGATGGCGAGCGGCACCAGGCTGGCGAGAGAAGCCAGTGTCACCAGGATGATCATCCCGGCGCGATCACGCGCGGCGGCGATTGTATGCAGCGGCGTCAAGCGCTCACCCCTGCGCCGGCGCTCCAGCGCTGCATCGATCACGAGGATCGCCTGATTCACGCCGTGGCCCACGACGAGAATCACGCCGACGGCCGCCTCACGAGTGAACGCCGCGCCGGCGAGCCAGAAGGCCGCCATGACGCCGCCTAACGCGAGAGGCAGGCTCAAGAAGACCATGCCGGCGGCCCACGCCGAGTTGAAGACGACAGCGACGCTGAGCAGGACGAGCACGACACCCACGGCGAACACGAGCCAGAGCCCCTTTTCGCTCTCGTCCTGTATGCGGAAGAACGCTCCCAGATCGCTGACGCTGTAGCCGGCGGGCACGCTCGTCGCCTTCATGAACGCTTCGTGTGTGCGATTGGCCAGCTTGTTGGGTCCGCGGAAGTCGTAACTGAGAATGCGCACGTACTGCTGGTCCTCTCGCGAGATGCTGCCTAACGCCTCACGCTCACTCACGGCGGCGACGTCCCCGATGCGCACCGGCGCCCCGCCCGGCGCGGGCAGCACGGCCTCGCGCAGCTCATCCAATGACCGGTCCAGCGCCCCCTTGGCTTTCACCGTAACGGGGACTTCGTCGCCGCCGATCTCGAGGAACTGGCGCCCAATCGGACCGCGTACCTCACGCGCCACCGCCGCAGCGAGGTCCTGCGACGTTAGGCCGAACCGGGCCAATGCCGCGCGATCCGGCTCCAGAGTGACGGCATAGGCGCGCTCCCCGCCGCCGAAAAAGCTTCCCGCGTTGATGTTCACGTCGCGCACACGCGGCACCCGCTCGAGCCGCTTCTGCAGATCCATCGCGACACGCTCCACGCCGGAGAAGGAGTATCCGAGGATGCGCACACGGAACGTCGCGTTGCTCACCGAGCCGAAGCCTGACGAGAAACCGGGACCTTGACCGCGCACGAAGATAGACGCACCACCGATAAACACCGCGCGTCGAGTCAGGGCTTCTTCCAGTTCAGGCGGAATCGTGCTCAGCTCCGCGTCGCGCGTGAAGGAGACGAACATTCCGGCGCCGAACGGGCCTCGACTCTGCGAAACGACATGCTCCACGCCTGGCTGCCCGACGACCACCTGCTCCAGCTCACGCATGGCGCGATCCAGCGTCGCAGGGTCGGAGCCGCGCGGGAACGACAGACTGGCCGTAAGCGTCGTGCGCTGCTCGCCGAAGCCGCCCCAGGCGAAGCGCGGCACCTTCTTGATGAAGCCCCACGTGAGCACGCCTAACGTGACAACCGTGAGCCCCAGCGTCACATAGCGCGCGCGTGTGAGCCACAGCAGCAGCCTGCCGTAGGCGCGCCGGGCGCGCGGCCGCCGCGATTCGTGCACCCGATGTCCCTTGGCCAGCGCGGGGATCATGACCACTGAGGCGACAACCGACCAGCCTAACGCCATGATGAAGGCCGTCGCGAACGGTGTGAACGCGGCGCGCGCGTCGCCTTGCAAATACAGGAAAGGGAAGAGCACCACCGTGGTGGTGAGCGTCGCGCCGAGGATGGCCGGCGTGATGCGGCGACCGGTCTCGGCACGCCCCGCCGGCGTGTCCGCTGTCGTGCCCAGCCGCTCCGCGACGACAAGACCGTTCTGCACCAGGATGCCGATCCCCATCGCCAAACCAGCCAGCGTCAGCAGATTCGCCGGGATGTCGAAGAGGTAGAGACCAAGCGCTGTGCCGGCGACTGAAACGGCCGCGCTGAGCATAACGAGTGTCACAGCGCGCCCGTCGCGCAGGAACAGCGCGACCACAACGAGAACTGTGACGAACGCAATAGCGCCGCGAATCAACAGATCGCGCAGCTGATCCTTGAGATCGATGCTTTCGTCATTGTTGACTTCGATCTTCACGGCCGGAGGCAGCGTGGGTTTGAGCTCGTCCAGGGCGTGACGAACCGCGCCGGCTGTCTTGATCGCGTCAGCGCCGGGCAAGCGCGAGACGAACAGCGCGAGCGCCGGCTGGCCATCGACTCGGTAGAAGCGGCCGCGCATGTCTTCGTCCGGACGGATGCTGGCCAGTTCCTTGAGGCGAAAGACCCTCCCTGCCTTTCCCGTCACGGGGAGCTCGCCGAGGTCTTCGATCGCGTTCGGTTGATCGCGGAGCACCACCTGGCGTTCCGCCGCGCCGAGCTTCTGTTCACCTAACGCGCGCACGATACGGGCGTCGCGGATCGCGTCGCTCAGGAGCTGCGGCGAGACGTCCAGCTGCCGCAGCAGCTGTGCGTCGTAAGAAACCGAGACACCGAGATCCGTCCCGCCGGCGACGCCGATCCCGGCGACGCCTGGTACGGCGCTGAGGCGCGGCTGCAGGCGCTCGTCCGCCAGCTGTTGCAGTGTCCCCGCCGTGTACGGGCCGCTGAACGTCAGGCGCAGCAGCGGTTCCTCTTCCAGCTCTTCCGGCACGTAGTTCGATACCGTCGGCGGAGTCACACCGGGCGGAAACTCGCTGCGCAGAAGCTCCAGGCGCTCCAGAATGGAAAGCCGCGCGATCTGCACGTCCGCCGTTGGTTCCAGCTCTACGGTGATCGAGCTCTGGTCGTCATCGGACTGCGATTCGGAGCGCCTAACGCCACGCACGCTTTGAATCGCCGCTTCGATTGGAGACGTGACGTACGTCTCGACAAGCTCCGCCGAAGCGCCGGCCCACGTTCCCGAAATGCGCAGCCGCGGCAGCTCCACGGTAGTGCGCGTGGCCAACGGCAGGCGCGTGAAGGCGACGGCGCCGCCTAACACGATCGTGGCGACAGCGGCCCAGATCACCGCGGGTCTGGAAACGGCCCACGTGATCATGTCTGGATCCGCGCAGCAAACCCGCGCTCCCGCTCGTCACCACCAACCGTGCGATCCGGCGCGATGTGAGCTTCGCGCTTCGCGGTCGCCTCTTTGTTCCGCTCCAGAACCGCGTACGCCGTCGGCAGCAGGAAGAACGTGACGGCCAGCGCCGATATCGATCCGCCGATGATCCCCGCGGCGAGCGGTTGGTACAGGGCGCCTCCGCTGCCGATCCCGAAGACGAGCGGCAGAACGCCGGTGATTGTCGTCAGCAGCGTCATCGCGATAGCGCGCAGTCGTTGGCGGCCGCCTAACAACACCGATTCTTCGACGCTATGTCCTTGCTCACGGAACCGACGGATCGCGTCCAGCTTCACCACGGCCTCGTTGTCGGCCATGCCTATCATGACCACGATGCCGATGAGCGACACCGCATTGATGCTCTGGCCCGTCATCCAGAGGAAGAGCAAACCGCCCGCGGCCGCAAGCGGCACCGTGAGCATAACGACAAGCGGCACTGTGAACGAGGCGAATTCGCCGGCCAGCACGAGGAACACCAGGGCCGCCGCCAGTATCGCCACGAGCAGCAGCTCGTTCGACGTGCGCCGCGCTTCGGAATCGGCGCCGCTCACGCTCCAGGACACGCCGGCGGGGAATGTGGTCGCCGTGAGCATGTCGAACACGCGCGCCGAGGCGCGCGACGTCCCACCTTCGCGAATCAGTCCCTCGACCTGCACCACCGGCCGCTGGCCGACCCTAACGACCTCGATAGGAGCGCGAACCTCCTTGACCACGATGAGCTGACCCACCGGCACGCCGTTCACGCTCGCCGCCAGCGCTTCGCTGAGGTTCTCGTTGGCGCTACCGGCGAAGCGCACGCTGATTGGCGTGCGGCGATCCGTCTCGCGCAACTCGCTCGCTTCGACGCCGCCGAGGCCACCTTGCAAGGCCGCGGCGACGTCTTCGACGCGTACGCCGTGCTGCGCGATCCGTTCGCGCGCGAGCGTGACCTCGATGATCGGCTGAGTGGTCGCGTTGGAGGCGCGCACGTCTGTGAGGTAGGGAAGCGCCTGCATGCCGCGGCGCACGGAGTCGGCCCAACGCTCCGCCTCTGTCAGGGTCCGCGCGCTGATCTCGGCGCGGACGAGGCGACCTTCGCGGCCGATGAGGGATCCAAACTCCGATTGCCCGGCGAGATCGATGGCCAGCGCGCTCCCGCCGCCGCCCTTGGCGAGGTCGGGCAGCGCTGCTCGCAATGCGTCAGCGAAGGCCTGTGCCCCCGTGCCGTTAGGCACCGGGATGAGCATCTCGGCTGTTGCAGACGATCCGACCTCGGCGCCGGACATGACTTCCTCATCCGTCGCGATGCCGACGCGCGCGTAGGTGGCCTGGGCATCGAGCAGCCGAGCGGCCTCTTCGATGCGAGCGGTCTGCCTAACGGTTTCCTCGATTGCCGTGCCTTCAGCCAGTCTCAGCGAAGCCACCGCGACGCGTTCGTCCACGGAGGGAAGGATTTCACGCGGCAGTCGCACGGTGACGAGCGCGGTGAGCAGGGTGCCGATGCCGGCGATGACGAAGACGGTGCGCGGCCGCGCCAGGCACCAGATCATCCCGCGTTCGTACCATTCGGCGAGCGAATGCCCGAAGCGCAGCAGCCAATCGGGGAGGGGAATCAACTTCGGAGCTGCGGCCTGCGACCTGCGACCTTTTCTCCCCGCTATCAGCACAGGCATCAACGTCAGCGCAAGAATGAGCGACGCTCCCACCGACGTAACGACCGACAGGGACAGGTCACGAAACAGCGCTGCCGCGAGGCCCTGCACGAAAATGATGGGCCCGAAGACGAGCAGCGTCGTTAGGGTTCCGGCGGTCAGCGGGCCGGCAACTTGCTCGGTGCCTTCGATCGCCGATGCCATGCGGTCTCCCTCCGCCGCCTGGGCCCCGCCTGCGGAGCGTTTTCGCTCGGCGGCCTCCGCGACGACGATCGCATTGTCGACGAGCAGTCCGACGCCGAGCGCCAGCCCGCCAAGCGACATGACGTTCACGGTGACGCCTAACGCCTGTAGCACGACGAGCGCCATCAGCACCGACAATGGTACGATCAGTCCGATCGCCAGCGACGTCCGCCAGTCGCGCAGGAAGAGCAGAATCACGATCAGCGAGAGCACGCCGCCGATGATGATCTCCTGCCCCAGATTCGACAGCGCGTCGACGACGAAATCCGCCTGCGCTGCGACGGTTGTGAGGGTGATGCCCTCGAACTCCTTTGTCAGCGTCTCGATTGTCCGCGCGATATCGCGCGTGACTTTGACCGTGTTCGCGCCCGCATCCTTGTAGACGACGAGTCCGACGGCCGACTTGCCGCCGTAGCGCACGATCGTCTTCGGGTCTGCCGTCCCGAGCGAGATCGTGGCGACGTCGCGCAGCGTGATGCCGCTGCGTGACGGTCCGATCGGCGTATTCGCGATCTCTTCCGGGCTCTGAAACTCCGTGAGCGCGCGCACGGCGTAGCGGAACTGTCCGCGCCGGATCGTGCCGCCGGCGCCATTCGCGTTGGCCTGCCTAACGGCTGTGGCGAGATCCTGAGCCGTGAGATCCAGCGCGCGCAGCTTGGCGGGGTCGACGTCGATGCGGATCTCGTCCTCCGGCGCGCCGACGACGGCGACGCTCGCCACGCCGGCGATTTGCTCCAATCTCCGCGCGTGCACTTCTTCCGCTGTGCGAGCCAGGCCACGCATGTCCTGGGTTCCCGCGAGCGCGAGCACCGCGATCGGCCGCTCGCCTGGATCGCTCGTGAGCAGCGTGGGACGATCCGCTCGTTCGGGTAAGAGACCACGCGCATTGTCGAGGCGCTCGCGCACGTTGAGCAGCGTCGTTTGCATGTTTGTGCCCCATGCAAAACGCATCGTCGTCATCGCTTCGCCGTTGCGCGAAACGGTGCGCAGCTCCACGAGTCCCGGCGTCGCTGCCACGGCCTCCTCGACGGGCTCCGCGATGAAGCGCGAGACCTCGCTCGCCGCCGCTCCCGCGTACAGCGTGCGGATCGTGAGGACCGGCAGCGCGACGTCGGGGAGAAGCGACACCGGGAGCCGTCCTAACGAAACGGATCCGAGGAGCACGATCGCCAGCGTCGCGGCGATTGTAGTAACCGGTCGACGGACCGCAGCACGAGTGATCGACACGGCGCCGGCTACGAGTTCGGGTGAAGTGGCGGTGCCTAAGGCCTAAGGACTGATACCTAACGACTATTTCGGGCGCCTAACGCCGCCGGCCGGAATCGTCAGCGCCGTGTCGGCCTGGATTACGCGCACCGGCGCGTCGTGCGTCAGCGTGAGGTGCCCGGACACGATCACCTGATCGCCCGGCGCCACCGGGATGACGCCGCTGGCCGAATCCGGGAGGACTTCGGTCTCCACGCCGTTGGTGCGGCCCGGATTGATGTAGACCCATTGCGCGCGTCCGTCTTTCACGACGAATACGAGCGGCCGGCCATCGCGCTCGATGACCGCGGCGGCGGGAACGATGCGCCGCTTCGTTAGGCGCTGTGCCTCGAGCCGCACGTCCGCGTACATGCCGGGCCGCAAGCCCGGCGCCCCCGTCACGCGCACGTACACACGCCCCGCGCGCGTCGACGAGTCGACCATGGGGAGCACGGCCGTCACGAGACCGCGAACCGCCGCGTTAGGGGCGGCGGCACTGGACACGATCGCCACTCCGCCTTCACGAATGAGCGCGATGTCGTGCTCCAGCACGTTCGCCTCGATGCGCAGCTGCGCCAGCGAAACGACTGTCGTTATCGATTCTCCCGTTTGCACGCGCTCGCCAGCGGCCACATCGAGCCTGTCCACCATTCCAGCGAACGGCGCGACGATGTTCGCTCGCTCGCGATCCAGCTTCGCTTTTTCGAGCCGCACTTTCGCGATGTTCAGCCCCGAACGGGCCAGCGCAACCCGACGTTGCTCGGGCGTCGCGGGCTTGCCGGTGACGATCGAGTCGGGCACGACATCGTCATTGTACCGCACCTCGGCTTCAGCGACGGCGGCTTCCGCCTCCTGAATGGCGAGGTCGAGCGGACGCGGATCGAGCCTAACGAGGAGCTCACCCTGCGCCACGCGCGAGCCGGGACGCACGAGGACCGACTGCACGGTGCCGGTGACTTCGGACTTGAGTTGCGCCTCGGCGTCAGAGCGCACCTGGCCCGTAGTCGTGACGGTGAGGATGAGGTCACCGTCGCGCGCTTCACTCACCGCGACGGGGAGCGAAAGACTCGACGGCGTCGCGCCGCCTTCAGCGGCCGCGCTGCTATCGCGCTGCGCCGAGTCGGCTGCGCTGGCGTCGCCCTTGGCGCACCCGGCCAACGCCAGTGTGGCGGCTACGAACACCGCAGCGACCGGATGTCGTTTCACAGTGAGAGAGGGCATCAAGCTCAAACTTAGTCCGCAGCAAGCCCCACAAGGTTTCCCGCGCCCGTCATGGGGATGTCACCGCAGGATCGGCGCTCCGTGCTCCCGCGTACAATACGGCTGTTCGCGCCCTCGCGCCAACCGGCCGCGCAGAGCTGGAATTGGGTGATATGGCGGCGCGCCTAACGTCCGTTCAGTCGAAAAGCGTTTCGACACCGCGGCGAAAAGTGTCGCCGTGCGCCTTCAGCATGTGCAGCGTATCACGTCCGGAGAGCAAGCGCGCGTCATACAGGCACAACGTCGCCACGGGATACCGTTGCGCGATGAGCCGCTCGTAGTCCGCTTCGTATTGGATCAGTGTCGCGAACGACGTACGCGCGGTGAAGTCCCGCGTATCAGCCGCGACACGAAGCGACGTCGCGCCGCGCGCCAGCGCCGAGTCAAACGACTTTCTCCAATAGTCGATCTGTGCCTTCGCCGAGTCACGGTATACGTCGGCCACCAGGCTCTCGCCGCGCGGGAGGCCGCTCATGGGACTGCTGCGCGCGTGAAGCAGCTTGAGCACGCGCGCCCGCAGCTTGGGCGCGGCTAAAAGAAACTTCACTACATCGCGGGAATCATCATCCGCCAGAAACGCAGCCGCGAGGCGCGCAGCGCTAGCCTCCGACCCATATGCACCGCAAAAGTGATTGCCGTGGTTCCGCGTCGACTGCGCGGGGCTGGATTCGCTGGCTCCCTTCGTAATGTGCTGTTCGCGACCGTCCTTCGCGTTGCCACTCGGTGCTGCAATGAAGGCGAACAGATCCGAGCGCCTAAATCTCCGCTCGCGGCGTCGCCCTATGCGATACGCCATGAGCGCTCCCGAATTCGTCCACCGGCGAAGGGATGTCTCGCTGACGTTGAGCAGCTTGGCAGCCTGCTTGATGTCGAGAAAATCATCGGAATCGCCAGTCATATCACAATCTCAGGGCCATTCCGGATGGTCGTGCGCAGCGGCACGTGGTACTCTGCGCGCGCGTCAGCGCCTTCCATGACAGGACGCGGCTCACGCGATGCAGAGCTTGCGTGAATGGAGACGGCAACAGACGTGGGCGCATTTCGGTAACGCGGGCCTTGCTAGCTCGTTAGCGCTCCCTCGGACTGTCATCGAATAGCAAGGAACAAAAAAGGATAGCAAAGACTATATTCGACCATCATCGGACGGACCGATAATGCTGAGCGTCACTCTTGTGCGCAACGCCGTGAGTGTTTTCGGCCGCCGCTGAAAACCGATCCTGAAATACCTTGTGATGAAAAAAGCTCTCCGCGTTCTGCTGCTCGAGGACAGCGCGGCTGACGCCGAATTGATTAGCGCTGAACTCGAGCGCGCGAGCACGAACGTGCTGCTGCAGTGCGTCAGTTCAAAGGATGCATTCGCACGTGCGCTAGACGAGTTTCATCCAGATATCGTTCTTTCTGATCATGGCCTAACGCAGTTCAACGCGCGTGCTGCCCTGCGACTCGTTCAACAGATGCGACCGAGAACGCCCGTGATCATTGTCACAGCGTCGCTGGACGACCAGGCAGCAATAGCCTGCCTGCGCGCTGGCGCCGAGACCGTCGTGCTCAAGAGCAATTTGCGCAGTTTGCGTCCCGCGATCGATGCGGCCATCAGCAGCAGGCGCCCGCTGGAGCTGCTGAGTCCCAGGCAGACCGAGGTGCTTCGCCTGGTAGCCGAGGGCAACACGACGCGCGAGATCGCGATGCAGCTGCATTTGAGCATGAAGACCGTCGAAACGCACCGCAGCGCGATCATCAAGCGATTGGGAATCCACGACGTGGCCGGCCTCGTTAGGTACGCCCTCAAGGTTGGTCTGGTCTCCCTGGACGCCTAAGACAGAAATGCGGCATCGGTAAACACCCTGATGCTGGCGTAGGAAGGTCGTTATACTCTGCTGCGGGAGGGGGATTCTGCCATGACGGACGGAGGCAAGCCACCGGTTACGGCGCGCGCTCGGCCGGCGTCCATGGGCCGCGCGCAACAAGTTGCCAGCGATGTGAGAGATGAGCTCCTCGGGGCGCTCGTCGTGACGACAGTCGACGGTGTCGTCGTCTCCTGGAACGAAGCGGCCGCCGCGCTGTTTGGTTACTCCGCCGATGAGGCGGTTGGCAACTCAATTCTCGACCTAACGATTCCTCTGGAAGATCGCGATGCGACCAGGCACTGGCTGCGCGTGGCCGCCAGCGAGGGCAACGCCACTTTCGAAGGACGCCGCCGCCGCAAGGATGGCTCGACGCTCTTTGCGGCCGCGACAGCGAAACTCCTAAGGCCTAACGGCGAAAACGAGCCGCTGGTTGTGCTCAACGACCGCGACGTAACATCCCTCAAAAGCCAGCGCGAAGCCGAGATCCTGCAAACGCGCTTTCCGGGAGTACTCGAAGCTGCTCCCGACGCGATAGTGCTCGTGGACGACAGTGGTGCGATGGTGCTCGTGAACTCCGCCACTGAGCGACTTTTCGGCTTTGCGCGCCATGAGCTGCTCGGACAACCCATCGAGATGCTTGTACCGGAGCGCTACCGATCGAAGCATCCCTCGCATCGCACCGGATATTTCGTCGATCCACGCACGCGCCCGATGGGGAGCGGACTCGAGCTTTCCGGCCGCAGGAAGGACGGCACGGAGTTCCCCGTCGAAATCAGCTTGAGTCCGTTAACGATCGACGAAACGACAATGGCCATGGCGGCGATCCGCGACGTGACGGCGCGAAAGCGCAATGAGGCCAAGTTCCGCGGGCTCTTGGAGGCCGCGCCTGACGCCATGGTGATCGTCGACCGCGACGGTCGCATTGCGCTCGTGAATTCGCAGACCGAGCAACTCTTTGGCTACAGCCGTGAAGAACTGCTCGGCCAGTCTGTGGATGTACTCGTTCCGCACCCTGTTCGAGATCGACACGGAAGCCATCGCGACAAGTTCTTCTCTGACCCGCATCGGCGGCCAATGGGCAGCGGATTAGCTCTCGCCGGACGCCGGAAAGACGGAAGCGAGTTTCCCGTGGAAATAAGCTTGAGCCCCGTGCAGACCGAAGATGGACTGCTCGTGACCGCGGCCGTTCGCGATATCACGTATCGGGTGAACGTGGAAGCGCAGCTCAAAGCCGCCAACACGGAGTTAGAAGCATTCACATACTCCGTGTCGCACGACCTGCGCGCCCCAATTCGCCAGATCGATGGCTTTTCGAGCATCCTGCGTTCGCACCTGGGGGACAATCTTGATGAGAAAGGCCTCCACTACCTGAAGAGAATTCAAGAAGGGAGTAAGCACATGGGGAGGTTGGTCGACGATCTCCTCAACCTCTCGCGCGTTGGCCGCACAGACGTGCGTCCGCGACTCATCTCTCTCAACTCGGTTGTGCGCGATGTGATCAGCGATCTGCAGTCAGAATATGCGGGCCGAGAGATCGAGTGGCGAATCGAATCACTGCCGACAGTCGAGTACGATCCAGGGCTCATCAAGCTGGCTTTTACAAACCTGCTGTCTAACGCGGTCAAGTACACGAGGCTGCGAACGAGCGCCTTGATCGAGGTTGCGCAAATCACTCAGCATGGCCGCCTGGTCGTCTACGTCCGGGATAACGGCGTGGGCTTCGACATGAAATACGCGGACAAGTTGTTCGGCGTGTTCCAACGGTTGCATCGGCCGGATGAATTCGAGGGCGCCGGTGTGGGGCTCGCGACCGTTCAGCGCATCGTGCGAAAACACGGCGGTGAGATCTGGGCCGATGCCGAGCCAGACAACGGCGCGACCTTCTATTTCAGCGTTAGGCAGCCGCCGGCGACCGGGGCAGGACCGGCATGACGCTCTTCGGCGATATCGACGTACTACTTGCCGAGGACAATCCGGCCGACGCCGAGCTCATTATCGAATCACTGCGGAACGAGAACCTCGCCGATCGGCTCCATCGCGTGCACGATGGCGAAGAAGCACTCGATTTCCTGTTAGCTAGAGGTGTGTACGAGGGGAGGGCGTTGGACCGTCCGCCACGACTGGTGCTCCTCGATGTGAAGCTCCCCAAGGTCGACGGCCTCAAGGTGCTGGAAGAGCTCAAGCGCGATCCGCGCACGCGCCCCATCCCCGTGGTGATGCTCACCTCGAGCAATATCGAGCACGACGTGGCTCGCGGTTATCTGCTGGGTGCGAACAGCTACGTACAAAAGCCTGTCGAGTATATGCGTTTTCAGGAGACTGTGCGGCGCCTGGGCCTGTACTGGCTCGCAACCAATGAGGCCGCTCCCGCAGTCGTCTTCATGAGGGCCAGGGAATGAGCGGTACTTCGCCTAACGCGCAAACATTGCGCGTGCTCATCGTCGAGCATGATGAAGCCGATGTTGAGTTGTGCATCGTGCAGCTAGAGAAGGGTGGCTTCGACGTTCGCGCCGATGTGGTCGGGACTGCGGCGGAGTTCAGCGGCATGATCTCGAAGAACGCCTACGACATCGTGCTGGCCGATTACCGCCTCCCGTCGTGGACCGGCATGGACGCCCTGCGCATGCTGCGCGAGCTGCAGGTGGACACGCCGTTCATTCTCGTGACCGGCACGTTAGGCGACGAACGCGCTGTCGAGTGCATCAAGCAAGGCGCGGCAGACTACATCATCAAGCACAATTTGGGGCGACTGCCGGTCGCCGTGCGCCGCGCGATGCACGACAGATCGCTCTCGGCTGAACGCGCGCGGAACGAGGATCTCATCCGCAAACTGCGTCTCGCCGTGGATCAGAGCCCGGCCTCGGTTCTGATCACGGACCTCTCGGGGACGATCGAGTATGTCAATGATCGCTTCACGCGGGTCACTGGCTACAGCGCGGCCGAGGCCATCGGGAACAATCCGCGCCTGCTCAAGTCCGGCCGCACGCCGCCTAACGTGTACCACGATTTGTGGTCGACGATCAGAGCGGGTAACGTCTACCGCGGAGAGGTGCTCAATCGACGCAAGAACGGAGATCTCTTTTGGGACGCGGTGACGATCGCGCCGATCCGTGATTTCGGTGGCCGCGTCACTCACTTCGTCGCCACGCAGGAGGACATCACGGCGCGTAAACACGCCGAACAAACGCTGCGCGACCGGGAGGAGCGCTTTCGTCAGCTCGCGGACAACATCAGCGAAGTCTTCTTCGTCATGGACGCTCAGCTTCGCGAGACGCTGTACATCAATCAGGCGTACGAAGAGATCTGGGGCCGCAGCTGCCAGAGCCTGTATGAGCGTCCGAGCTCGTTTCTCGACGCTGTATTGCCGGAAGACCGCGATGCGCTCATTGCAGCGATCGTCCGCATCCAAAGCGGCGAACGCACGCCGGACACCGAATTCCGCATCGTCCGGCCGGATGGCTATATCCGTTGGGTGATGACGCGTGCGGTGCCAGTCGTCGATGAACACGGCAATGTCTACCGTATTAGCGGTATTGCGCTGGATATCACGGAGCGGAGCAAAGCCCAAGAGGCCCTGATCGAGAGTGAAGCGCGATATCGCGCACTGACTGAGGCGTCGTTCGAGGGCATCGCGATCGTCGAGAATGGCGTCATTCGCGATGCGAACAGCGGATACGCAGCGATGTTGGGCTACGAGATGATCGAAGTGCTCGGGCGCGAGGTGACTGATTTCGTCGCGGAAAAGTCGCTGGATGAAGTGCAGCGGCGTCTGATGAATCACATCGATGGGACGTACGAGATTACCGGCCGCCGCAAAGATGGCCGTGAAATAACGCTGGAGGCGACAGCCAAAACGATCGAAGTGGGCGGGAAGAGAGAGCGCCTAACGGCCGTACGGGACATCACCGAAAAGCGCCAGCTGGAGAACCAATTCCGCCAAGCGCAGAAGATGGAAGCAGTGGGCCGGCTGGCCGGTGGCGTGGCGCACGACTTCAACAACTTGCTCACCGTGATCATCAGCTACGCCGAGTTGCTGATGCGGGGCCCGTTGCCTGACGAGAGTTCTCGGGACGACCTGGAGCAGATTCGCAAGGCCGCCGATGGTGCCGCCGTGCTCACTCGCCAGCTGCTCGCCTTCAGCCGGCAGCAGGTCATTCAGCCGCGTCCGGTTCCGCTGGAAAGCATCATTACCGGCGCCGAGAAGCTGCTTAAACGACTTGTGGGAGAGGATGTAGACCTCGAGTGCGTGCTGCGCAGCGAGCCGTCGGTTGTGCTGATCGACCCGAGTCAACTCGAACAAGTGCTGATGAACCTCGCCGCGAACGCACGTGACGCGATGCCGTCCGGCGGTAAGCTCACGATCGAAACGCACGTCGTCGATTTGGACGAGGAGTACGCGCGAACGCACCATCCTGCGGTTCCAGGAAGGTTCGCTGTACTTTCGGTGAGCGATACCGGCGCTGGCATGAGCAGCGAAACGCAAGCGCGTATCTTCGAGCCCTTTTTTACCACCAAGGAGATCGGCCGCGGAACCGGACTTGGCCTCGCCACCGTCTACGGCATTGTGAAGCAAAGCGGCGGTTTCATTTGGGTGTATAGCGAGATCGATCGCGGGTCCGCGTTCAAGATCTATCTCCCAGTCGTCGACCAACTGCCCAGTGCTGTCGAGAGGCCAATCTCGCGCGACGTGCCGAGTGGCTCGGAAACGGTGCTCGTGGTTGAGGATTCGCCAAGCGTGCGAGCGGTGGCGGTCAACATTCTCAAGCGGCACGGATACAACATGCTGGAGGCAACAAGCAGCAGGCACGCCATCGACATTTCCGACTCGTACAAGAAATCGATCGACTTGCTGCTCACAGATGTTGTTATGCCGGAACTGAATGGTCGCGTGTTGGCTGAGGAGCTGCTGAGAAAGCGACCAGCCATGGGCGTGCTATTCATGTCTGGTTATGCGGACGACGCAGTGATGCGCCACGGTGTGCTTCCCGCGGGGACGCTGCACTTGCAAAAGCCGTTCACGCCGGGCGCACTGGCGCTGAAAGTGCGCGAAGTCCTCGACGCGCGGCCGCCGAAAAGTGATGCAGCGTCTGTCCGCCGTCGGCCGGCGCCACGCGCGAAGAAGAAACGGAAGAAAGAATAGCAGCGTTAGGTCGATCGCGCCTAACGTGGCAGTGACTATTCGTATTGCAACGGGGCGCCGGCGGAAACCGTCGCCCCGTCTCTTCGATACCGTGGCTTACAGTGAATTCAGGAACTTGAGCAGAGCCGCGCGGTCGCGAGCTGACATGGTGCGGAACGACTCGCGCGCCGCCGTCGCCTCGCCTCCGTGCCACAGAATCGCTTCTTCGATGTTTCGAGCCCTGCCGTCGTGCAGGAAGTTGGTATGGCCATTGACGGTGTTG
>DATBKN010000279.1:0-10867 GCA_036555845.1 Gemmatimonadaceae bacterium
TTCGCGTGCTCAAGCCCGGTGGCCGGTTCGCCGTCTCCGATATCGTGCATCGCGGCGAAATGCCGGCGAACGCGCGCGCCAACGCGGACCTCTGGTGCGGTTGTGTGTCTGGGGCGCTGAGCGACGCCGAATACAAGCAGCTGCTCGTGGACGCCGGCTTCAGCGCGCCGACAATCGAACCCACGCGCGTCTATGGCGAAACGGAGATCCGCGCACTGGCCAATGCCGCGGGCGCGCCTGAGGAGACGCACGTCGCGACGCTAGCCGGGTCGTTGATGAGCGCGTCCATTCGAGCGACGAAGCCGCTTCAGAGCTGACAGATTTGCGCGTCCTTCTCCAACGCGTTTCGCGTGCGGAAGTGCGCATCCGCGAACCTAACGGGATTGCGCGTGTCGCCGGTGCTATCGACCGTGGTTTCGTCGTGCTCGTGGGATTCACGGCGACCGACACCGCGGAGACCGTCGCCTGGATGGCGGAGAAAGTGCTCAGCTTGCGAGTATTCGCCGACGCTGACGACAAGATGAATCTCGCGCTGAGCGATGTTGGTGGTGCACTGCTCGTCGTCTCGCAGTTCACACTGTACGGCGATGCAGCCAAGGGGCGGCGGCCGAGTTTCATCGACGCCGCGCGACCCGAGGTCGCGATTCCGCTGTACGAGAGATTTGTGGCGCTCCTTGCGCAGAGCGGTGTGCGCGTGGAAACAGGTGAATTCGGTGCAATGATGGACGTTGAATTGGTGAACGATGGGCCAGTGACGATCTGGCTCGAGAAATGAGCGCGCCGCGCCTCATCCTCGCGTCGCAGTCGCCGCGACGTCGCGAGCTGCTGCACCTGATCCGGCTGGAGCACGAGGTGCGTCCGGCGAATGTGGACGAAACGCAGCGGTCGGGTGAGGCACCGCGTGTGTATGCGGAGCGCGTCGCGCGCGACAAGGCTCAGGTAATCGCGCGCGAGCACGGCGATGCCGTCGTAATCGCCGCGGACACGATCGTCGTGGTCGACGGCGATGTGTTAGGCAAGCCGAACGACGCGGCGAGCGCAGCGGCAATGCTCGCTCGCTTGAGCGATCGCACACATCTCGTCCAAACGGCCGTCGCCGTCGCGCGCGACGGAACGATCGTCTCTGATGTGGAAGAGGTCGACGTCGCCTTTCGAGCGCTCGACGCGAGCGAGATCCAGCGCTACATCGCGACCGGCGAACCGATGGACAAGGCTGGCGCCTACGGCATTCAGGGTTACGGTGCGACGATCGTGAAACGCATCCGCGGCGACTATTTCGCGGTCATGGGTCTCCCGTTAGGCTTGCTCGTCACGCTGCTCGGCAACGTCGGACTCGCTTACGAGTTCGGGGCGCTGCGCGAAGCGTAGTTCGCGCGCCAGTGCTCCACTTTGTCGAGCACATCGCGCACGGTTATTCGGGTCATGCGACCGCGTCGCGATTCCATGGTAGCGCGGTAATCCTCTCCGGGATCGCCGTAGGCGTCGATCACGAGATCGCCGAACTTGCGGTACGGTCCTACGCGCCGCGGATTCGAGTAGCCGATGAGGCTCACGACCGGTCGGTCGAGCGCCACGCTCATGTGCAGCGGTCCGGTATCCGGTGAAAGCACCAGCGCGGCCCCGTCGATGATGGCCACCAGGTTTCGTAGACCGCTGCCTAACGCAGAGTGAAGTGGCACGCGCGCTGCGGCTTTGATGGCGCTTTCGGCTGCAACCTCTCGCGGCGTGCGCCCGCCAACGAGCACCGGCGTGAGGCCAAAGTCACCAGCGAGGGCGTCACACACCGCTGCCCAGCGAAGCGGCAGCCAGTCCTTGTCCGCTTTGCTCGTCGCCACGACGATCGGTGCGATGGGGCGGTCGAATTGCGCGAGAAAGGCACGCTGCCACTCGCGCTCATGCTCCCAGGGCCCCAGGCGCCAGGCTATGGGATCAGGCTCAATATCGAGCGCTTGAAGAAACTCGAAGTATTGATCCTGCACGTGCTGGATCGGTTGTGCCGGAATGCGATGCGTCGTGAAGAGCCAATTGAAATCACGTGCCCGGGCCCGGTCGAAGCCCAGCTTCACGGGCGCATGCGTGAACGAGGTGATGATCCCCGCTTTCAGGTACACCTGCAGGTTGAGCACGAGATCGAAGCGGCGCGACGCCAACTCGCGCCTAACGTCGATGAAACCGCGCAATCCCCGGCTGCGCTGGAAGATGACGATCTCGTCGATCGCGTCGTGACCGCGCACGAGTGCCGCCGGACCAGGCTGCAGGACCCACGTGATGTGCGCCCCCGGATGCTCTCGCTTGAGCGCGCAAATGACGGGCAGGACGTGCACGGCATCCCCCACCGCGCTCATCATGACGATGGCGATGCGATCGAACGCGATATCGCCTAACGCTGCCAATTTAGCTCGCGGAGCTGTTCGCTTCCTGCGCCGTGGGTGCCGCGCGCACGAGCCCGGCGAACTCGTCCAGCTCCGCTTCCTGAACCGGCGGTCCATTGCGCGCGTCGCGAGCGCGCTTGCGCAAGGATCGCAGCAGGCGCTCGAGATTGGCCTCCGCCAGCTGCGGATCGCCCGGCACGACGAGACGGACGCGATCGATATCGAGCACGATCGCGGTGTGCACGCCGCGCCCGCTCGTCTCATCGAGGCCCGGCGGGAGGATCAGCACGTTTTTCGCGTTCAGATCCGGGTGCCAGACGCCCGTTTGAGCCAGGCGCTGCAGCAAACGTGCTGTCGCGCGCCACGCCTCGAGCCGTTCGGCCGGCTGCAGTGTTTGCGCCAGGAAGTCCCCCAGATCGCCCGCGTTAGGCACTTCCGCGGTCATCACGTCGGCGCGCAACAGAAAAGGCCCCGCCCCATACGTTACGTAGCCGATGACTGCCGGCGTTGCGACGCCGAGGCGGCGCAGGAACAGCGACATTGCCAGCTCGCGCGGCGCCCGTGTCGGCGGGAGGTAGACGTCTCGCAGCAGCGGCGCCAGGAGCCCACCGTGCCTCGCCCGACGAACGACCACGCGAATCCCGCACTCGGGAAGCGGCACACCGTACGTCGGCCCGCGTCCCGTGTATTCGCGCCGTTCCGCATGCGTGCTCGCCCACTCATACAGCGACCGGTCGCCGAGAATGCCGTCGACGGCGGGAGCGCAGGACGCCACTACGACCGCGCGCGCGGCCCCTTCGTTGATTCGGACGTAGCCGTCGGGAACCGGGAGTCTCACCGCAGCGCGCGGTACACCGTCACTGGATCGCGCTTGCCTCGAAGCGTGAGCGGGGCGTGCGGCGTTAGGCGGTGCTGTCGCGTAAGCGCCGCGCGCACCGAATCGGACAGGAGCACCTCGCCCCCTTCGGCCCACGCGCAGATGCGATACGCCGTGTTGACAGTGTCACCGATCACCGTGTACTCCAGGCGCTTCTCAGAGCCGATGTGACCGGCGAACGCCTCGCCGTAGTTGAGTCCTATGCCAATGGACAACTCGTTGCGCCCTTCCGCGCGCCAGCGCGCGTTCAAGTCGTCCACGGCGTTGACCATGTCCAGCGCAGCTTCGATCGCGCGGTCGGCGTCGTCCTTCTCGGACATCGGCGCTCCCCACTGCGCCATCACCGAATCGCCGATGAACTTGTCCAGCGTTCCGCCGTTGCGGAAAACGCAGTCCACCATCTCGGTGAATAGTTCGGAGAGCAGCTTCGCGGTCTCGTCAGGCGCCAATCGCGCGGCGAGCGGAGTGAAGTTTCGCACGTCGGCAAACAGCACCGCGATCTGCCGCCGTTCGCCGCCTGGGCGCACGGCGTCGCGTGTGGAGGCGATGCGCGCCGCGAGGCTGGGGGCGAAGAAGCGCTCGAAATTCGAGCGGATGAGCGTTTCCTGACGACTGCGTTCCGCCAAGCGAAGGTTATCGATCGCAACGGCGCCGATACCGGCGAACGCGACGAGAAAATCGAGATCCTCGTTCGTCACGCGGCTCATCGTGGCGGGACTGTCCACATAGAGCACGCCTAACACACGCGCCTCGCTGCCCAGCAGCGGTACGCACGCGGCAGAGCGTGAGAGACCGCTGTGACCCGCCGCGTTGCTCCCCGCGACGTTGTCTGAAAGAACAGCCACTCGCTCTTCCATCGTGCCGCGCGCGAGCGCGACAGGCAGTCCACCTGTGATCGCCGAGCCGTCGCGATGCGACCCGAAAGCGAGCTGCAGCTCGTCTTGTTCGTCGACAAGAAGCACAGCAGCTCTCTCGACGTCGACCAACCGAAAAATGAATTCGACGATCTTCTTGAGCAGCGACTCGCGATCCGCCGGCCTCGTTAGGGCCTTGGACACTTCCAGCAGCAGCATCAAGCGCAAACGGTCGCGCTCGTACTGCGGCAGCAGCGGCGCGGTTTCACCGATCGCGCGTTGAGCGCCGCTGGCGCGCAGTGCTCGTTCGAGCGCCTGCTCGGCGTCAGGCACGGGCACTTGCCGGATGATCGTCGTTCCCGCTCGCGCAGCGCGGCGAATACCCGCGGCGGACGCGTCGTCGACAAGGACAGGACTCAACTCGCGCAGCTCGAAGAGCACGCGCCCGAAAACGATGCGGTCGCCTGGCGTTAGGCGCATCGTCTGATCTCGCGGAATCCCGATTCCGTTCACGAACGTGCCGTTGCTCGACCCGAGGTCGCGCAGCGAAACGCTTTCACCCTCCACCTGCAACTCGGCGTGACGCCGAGAGACGGTCGGATCCAGGACGGGGAGATCGCTGCTCAGCGCGCGCCCGAGCACCAGCGGAACGCCGGGGCGCAGCTCGAAGGAGAGGTCTCCATCAGCACTTATCATTCGATAGGGCATGCGGTCGGGAATATGCGCCGGTCCCCCGGCGACGCCTAGCCTTGCGCTGTCGCTCGTCTCACGAGGCCGATTGCAGTAAGCATCGCGCGCATCTTGTTCTCGGTCTCCTCCCATTCTCTCTCTGGCACGGAGTCCGCAACGATGCCCGCGCCGGCGTGCACGGACACTTCACCATCTGCGATCACGCACGCACGTATCGAAATACAGAGGTCCATTGCGCGACGGTCCGCGGCGATGTAGCCGACAGCGCCGGCATAAGGTCCGCGTCTTTCGGGCTCCAGCTCATCGATGATTTCCATCGCCCGCACCTTTGGCGCGCCGGTCATCGTGCCGGCGGGAAACGTCGCGCGCAGTGCTTCGATTGCACCGACACCGTCACGCAAACGAGCCTCTACATCGCTCACGAGATGCACGACGTGTGAATAGCGCTCAACGCGCATGAAGTCTGTGACAGCAACAGTGCCGTAGGATGCGACACGACCCACATCATTACGGCCGAGGTCGACTAACATCACGTGTTCGGCGCGCTCCTTCTCGTCCGCGAGCAAATCGCGCGCATAAGCTTCGTCTTCGGCTGCGTTTTGCCCGCGTGGCCGCGTTCCGGCGATAGGACGAACCGTGATCGCATCATCGGCCACGCGCACGAGCAGTTCGGGCGAGCTGCCCACGAGCGCCATGCCGTCGTACTCGAGACAGAACATGTACGGCGACGGGTTGACGGCGCGTAATGCGCGATAGAGCGCGAGCGTTTCGAAGTCGTGTGCAACGATCGTGCGCCGTGCGAGCAGCGTCTGAAAGACGTCGCCGGCGAAGATGTATTCCCGGATGCGTTCGACATCGTGCAGAAACGCGTCGCGCGCGTACGTGGACTTTCCCGTCGCGCGCGGCGCGTCGCGCTCGAGCACGAGCGGTGAAAGAACAGCAGGGCCGCGCAGGCGTCGCTCCAGCTCCGCGATTTCATCGAGCGCAGTCTGGTGCAGTCGATTCAGCTCGGCGTCCGACATTCCTGCAGCCGTGGCCGCGGCGACGACGATGCGCGCCTCGCTTCTCAAGTTGTCGACGATTATGACAGCGCGCGTGAATACGAATAGCGCGTCGGGGACCATGAGGGCACGCGGCGGCGGATGCGGCAGGCGCTCGATCGCGCGCACCATGTCGTAGCCGAAGTACCCCACAACGCCATTCCAGAACCTGCCTAACGCGGGGACATGGACCGCTCGCGCGGCGCCGAGCTTGGCTTCGAGATCGGCCAGCGGGTCCGCCGGCGTGCGCCTCGCATGCCAACCGCGTTCGGAAGTCCAATCCTCGACAACGCCATCGGTGACGCGCCACGCCGATCGAGGCTCGGTGCCCATGAACGTGTAGCGCGACCATTGCTCGCCGCCTGCAGGCGCCGACTCGAGCAGGAACGAGAAGGGTGGACGGCGCACCTTGGCGTAGGCCGCAACAGCCGTTTCGGTATCGAGCAGCACGTCGCGCCAAACCGGGACGATGCCGCCGTCCCTGGCCATGGCGCGGAACTCCGTGAGCGAGGTCACGCGGGTAAATAGCCTGGCACCCCGAGGCGAGCCAGTCCCCGCACTGAAAACACGGCTCGTAAGTGCTCTTGGCGTAACTGGTTAGCCGCTGGCTTGTCACGAGCCGCGGACCGGTCTTGATACCGTTCCGATGCTCGGATGATGCCTCTCATCGAGGGGGCGCAATGGAATGTGCGCCCTCGCACAGAAGTGCGACGCGGCGGGGCGGTTGATCGTCTAACTCTTTGCCTGGCCAGTGTTTTCCCTCTTGTGTCAATGTCCCAATTCCCGCGAGACCTTCGGCTGCCCAACAAAACGTCCCGCACTTCTGAGGCGCAAGCTCGTTAGGCGCGTGTCCTGATGCGTTCCTACCGTGACGAGTGGCTCCTCCCAACGCTCGACGCGCTCATCGGCGCCGAGGGGCTGGAGGTTGTGCGCCAGGAGGACGGCGACAGCCTGTGGGAAGCGGCGGTCCGCCGCCGCTTGTGCTCGGACCAGAGCATCCTCGACGCGCTTTCGGCGCGTTATCGCATGGGGCTCGCGAACCTCGACCTCACGTCGGCGCCGGCTCGCGACCTCGTCCCCGAAGCACTCGCGCGCAGATTCCGTGTGCTCCCGCTCGCGGTGTCCGACACCACACTCGACATCGCGACCGCTGACCCGAACGACATCGACTGCGAGCGCACGTTAGGCTTCGCGACGGGCCGCGCCATCCGCATGTGGCTCTCCGCTCCATCGCGCATCATGGAGCGCATCGAAGAGGTGTACCGCCCGGAAAACGCCGTCGAGAAAATCCTCGACAGCGTCGGGATGGAATACGACGTCATGTCGATCGCCGAAGCGCTCGACGACGACATCGCGCTGTCGTCCGACAAGGCCGGCGAACGTCCGATCATCCGTCTCGTCGACCACATCATCGCGCAGGCGATCACGTCGCGGGCGAGCGATATCCACATCGAGACAGAGGAAGCCGGGCTCGTCGTACGCTATCGCGTGGACGGCGTCCTCAAGCAAACGATGACGCTCCCGCGCGCGGTGTCGCCGCCGCTCGTGTCGCGCGTCAAGATCATCTCGGGCCTCGACATCGCCGATCGCTTACGGCCGCAGGACGGTCGCGCTCGCGTGTCGGTCAATGGCTCGCGCGTCGACCTGCGAATCTCCACGCTGCCCGCGTCGAACGGCGAAAAGGTCGTCATCCGCGTACTGGACGGACGCGCGACGCCGCTCGCTTTGGACGGACTCGGCCTAACGGCGCACGACTTCGCGCGCATGCAGCAGCTGATCAACTTGCGCGAAGGGATCGTGCTCGTGACGGGGCCGACCGGCTCCGGGAAGACGACGACGTTGTATTCGGCGCTGCGCGTCATTCAGAGCCGTGGCGTGAACATCGTCACCGTTGAAGATCCTGTCGAATACAAGATCCCGGGCATCGTGCAGGTGCAGGTGAACGAAAAGGCCGGGCTCACGTTCGCCAGCGCTCTGCGCTCGATCTTGCGGCAGGACCCCGACGTCGTGCTCATCGGTGAAATCCGCGATCGCGAGACTGCGACGATCGCCACGCAGGCGTCGCTCACGGGACACCTCGTGCTGTCCACGCTGCACACAATCGACGCGGCCAGCTCCGTCTCGCGTCTGCTCGACATCGGCGTGGAGCCGTACAAGATCGCCGCCGCTGTCAAAGGAATCATCGCTCAGCGACTTGTTAGGCGTCTCTGTCTGTCTTGCCGTGCCCAGACAACGTCGATCGTTGACGAAAGATTCCGGCAGTGGATCCCGACGGGCATCGAGCTCTTCCGTCCCGTGGGCTGTCCCGAGTGCCTCGGCACAGGCTACCGCGGGCGAGTGAGCGTGACCGAAGTCATCATCGCGGACAGCGAGTTGGAGCGCGCCATTTCGTTAGGCGAGAGTGCCGAGCGTCTCGCCGAAGTCGCCCGCGGCGCCGGGATGCGTTCGCTCTGGGAGTCAGGCGTCACGCACGTGCTCGACGGTCTGACCGACCTCGACGAGCTCGTGCGAGTCATCGAGGTTCCCAGCTTGGCACCTCGGCGCGCCACTCCGCGTTCATCCTCGACCGTGTCGCCGCCGCGCCAGCATTTCACGACGCGATCGAGCTCGTCGAACGCGCGTCCGGCGAGCGAGACGACTGACGCACCGGCTGCGCCGCGAACGCCACGCAGCGGACAAAATGGAGAGGGACGCGGAGCACTCGATACAGCGTTCGATCTCGTCGACGACCTCAAGACTTCGACGCCAGCACCGTCGAGCCGCGAGCGCGTGCTGCTCGTGGAAGACGAGGCCCCGCTGCGCGGCGTGCTGCGCGACTTGTTGGAGCGCGAGGGCTATACCGTCATCGAGGCTGCCGACGGCGTGCAGGCTTTGGACGGGATCGATCGTTCAGCGCCTGATCTCGTAGTGCTCGATCTCAACTTGCCGCGGCTGGACGGATTTGGCGTCCTCAAGCACCTGCGCACGCGCGCCTCCACGGCCATGCTCCCGGTTCTGGTGCTGACGGCGAAGGGCGACGAGGACAGCGAGGTGCGAGTGTTCGAGTGTGGGGCGAACGACTTTCTCACCAAGCCCTTTAGGCCCCGGGCGCTCATCGCCCGCCTGAGGTCTCTGTCCACGCGACGAGAGCAAGCAGCCCGGCCGTAGCCAGAATCGACCGCACCGTTTAAGGCCGTTGACGATCTTCACGCTCACGCGGTCCCTGACTAACGTCCTCGCTTCTTGACCCATGACGCCGTCGACGCTATTGCCATGACCGAAGTACAGGTGAGAACGGTGGATGTGTATGTCGTTAGGCCAGCCACGGCGGGGCTGAAGGTTCTCGTTATGCGCCGCGCGCATGGGGTCCGCTGCACCGGCGCCTGGGAAGTCGTACACGGGAGCATCGAGCCCGGCGAAAAGCCGGAGCAGGCTGCGCGCCGCGAAGTCGTCGAAGAGACCGGGCTGCCAGTCGAGCGCCTCTACAACGTCACCTGTCTGCCGTTCTATCTCGACAAGCTGGGCGTGGTGAACATGGCGGTGGTCTTTGCGGCGTTCGTCGCCGCCGAGGGCGAGGTCCGCTTAGGCGAGGAGCACGACGCTTCGGAATGGCTGCCCGCCACGCAGGCCGCAGAGCGCATCGCATGGCCGCGCTCGCGCGACATGATCCGCGACATTCTGCAACTCGTGGGATCAGGGGGCGGGGGTCCGTTGGAGGATGTGCTTCGGATACCATAAACGAGCCGTCAGCCGTCAGCTTGCAGCCCTCAGCTATGAGCAGCCGTCAGCTGATCGCTGACAGCTTGAGTCAGCAGTCTCGTTAGGTCCCGTCCCCGGTTCTCCGCTCTCTCGTCGTCGACAGAATCTCATGGCCGCCCGGTGCGTTCGGCTTGACCCGCACGCTCTTGGCCGGAATCCCGACGTTGACGTGATACGGGCGCACATCCTTGGTCGCCACCGCGCAGGCGCCAACCATCGCGCTCTCGCCGACTCGCACACCGGCCAGCACTGTCGCGTGGTAGGTGATGCGCACGCCCTCCTCGAGGACCGTCACGGCGTTCGTGACATCCTTCTGCTCCACGATGCTGTGCGTGTGGCTGTAGATGTTGGCGTAGTCGGAGACGGACACGCGATTGCCCATCACGATGCCGCCACGGTCGTCCAGCAGGACGTGCCGGTGCACAACGACGTCGTCCCCCACGTCCATGTTGTATCCGAACGAGAACTCCACGTGCTGGAAGCATTTGAAGTTCTTGCCGCAGCGCTTGAAGATGTGCGGCGCGAGGATGCGGCGGAGCCTAACGCCCAGCTCGACGTTCTGCCCACCGATCGGAAGCCGGTCGAACGAATACCAGAGCCACAGCAGCGGCTTGACCGCCTGAAAGCGGCTGTCATCGCAGTCCGAGTAGAACTCCGGCTCCAGCGTGACGCTGCGCGGGTCGAGCGACGTGAGCGCCAGACGCGTGCCTAACGGCAAGTTTTCGTCGTTCGCGGCTTCGTCCAGGTTGGCCGCGTACTGTGGATAGGCGAGCGCGGCGAGCGTCTCACGGCACAGCCGGCCGCGATCGCACGCCGGATCGGCCAGTGTGTGCTCGATGCGCTCGAGCCACGCGGTCGCCAGGGCCGCGTTAGGCCGAACAGGCAGGGTGCGCAACGGAAGCCACATACCGTACACCTCCACTACGATCGCGCCCGCGATCGGATGAGCAGACGTTCGCGCTCGATGCGCTGCAGCGTCGCGGCCCAGTCGCTGTTCCGTGTCGTCTCGTACGTGATCACGAGCGGCTGATTCGCGTCGAGCTGTCCTTCGAATACGTAAACCGCACTGTGAGTTTCCCGCTGCCGCAGCCGGTGCTGTCCAAAGCCAGGTGACAGTGGAAGGACGCCGACGGGACGGAAATCGCGCCCCACATTCGTAATGACGAGATCCATCGGACTGAACCGCGTCTCGCCGGGCTCGGCGCTGAAAAACGATACATACCAGAGAACGAACTGCGATGCCGTGCTGCGCCGTGCGAGTGCCTCGAGGGCGCTGCGTTGGCTCTCACGCAGCTC
>DATBKN010000280.1:0-26224 GCA_036555845.1 Gemmatimonadaceae bacterium
CCGGAGGCGGGATCGTCGCACTCGGCGCCATCGTCACCGGCAGCGCAGTCGCGGGCGTGGGCGTCGGCGCCTTCGGCTGGATGATCGGGCAACTGGGGCAGCGAATCGTGCGCGGCGGCCCCGAGGACGTTGTCGCCAAGATTCGCACGGACCACAGCGGCCTGGTTCACGTTAGGCGACGACACCTTGGTGAGTCCGTGATCGATCGTGCGGAAGACGGCTCCATGTCGCTCTACCTTCGCTTCAAGAACGGCAGCGCACGATTCGAAGGGCGCGAGGCCGAGCGCATCGCGTCGATAGTACTTCCCAAGGTGAATCGCTTCGGCGGCGCGCGCAAAGCCGTTTCCGACGCCGTCACCGAAATCGAGCGGTCCGGAAGCGCCGAGGCGTACTTGGCTCGCCTAACAAGCACTGCTCACGCATACGAGCGGCCGTACCAGTCGAAGAGACGCTCGCGTTGGAGTGGCCATTCAGACTTCTACAAATACGGACTCTATTCGCTGCCGGCGGAGCATCGCCTCGCGCTCGAGATGGCGCTGCACGAGGAAGCGGAGCGACGCGCGCTCGAGGGGGAGTTGGTCCAGCTCGAAGAAGCGTGGAAAGAAGCTGAAGAGATTGCAGCGATCGCCGACAATCTGCTGCTTCCGGAGTCTGTCGAAACAGCCTTCGAGGCGATGAAGCGGAAGGCCGAGTAAGCTTGCCCGTCGCTGGCGCGCCCTAGAAGTTGAAACGCGATGCCAGAACGCCGATATAGCGAAGAGGAGGTTGCCAGGATCTTCGAGCGGGCTGCCGAGAATCAGCAGTCTACGAATAGGCAGCTGCCGCCCGCCGAAGGTATGACGCTGGCGGATTTGCAGGAGATCGGCCGCGATGTGGGGATCGCGCCCGCGCTCGTAGCAGAAGCCGCAAGATCATTGGACGCGCCGACACCGCAGAACACGCGTAGCCTCCTCGGCCTGCCCATAGGTGTCGGCCGCACGATAGAGCTCAACCGGCGGCTGTCGCAGGCCGAATGGGACAGACTCGTCGTGGACCTCCGAGAGACATTCGACGCGCGCGGAACGGTTCGGACCGATGGCAACTTCAAGCAGTGGACCAACGGAAATCTCCAGGCATTGGTCGAGCCCACCGCGACCGGCGATCGCGTTAGGCTCCGCACTGTCAAGGGCACCGTGCTCAACGCCATGCGTGGAGGACTGGCTCTTCTGGGCGGGTCGAGCGTGTTATCGCTGATTTTCGCCGCGACCGGGAAGCTCCAGTCCGGTCCGATCAATAGCCTGCTCGTCCTGGGGCTTACTGGGCTCGCCATGCTCACACTCCCGGCGTTGCAGCTTCCCAGGTGGGCTCGTGAGCGACGGCTGCAAATGGAAGGCATAGCCTCGCGCCTGACACAGGGTTCCGAAGCGACAGCGGAGGACGAGGCGTAGTCGTTAGGCTCCGTCTCGGGCTGCTTGTCGTAGCACTATGGCGAGCGCCAATGGCGCCGCGTAACTCCCTGCACGCTCAACGACCTCCCACACTGGTGCGCCGGCTGCGATGAACAGAAATTCCGTGGCGAGCTTCCAGGCGCAGACAAACAACAGCAACGGAACGAAGGGGCGCACGGCAACAGCCACGGCCAGCCCCAGTTCGAACCAGCCGATGGCCGCCGTAAGTCCCTCGGGAAGACCCGCCGCGGCGTAGTGCGTCGCAAATATGGCCTTTCCGGTGATAGCGCCTAACGAGCCGTGTCCGGCCAGCAGTAAGACCGTTGTGATCTGCAAAATACGCGTGACGAGGGCCAGCTGCTGTCCGCTGACGGCTCCCGGCTGACCGCTGAAAGCAGCTGGAGGAACGCTACGGAACCAGCCACTCAAATCCCGCGGCCAACCGCTGACCAGCAGGAGCGCGAAGGGTACCCCGAAGTTCCCGGTGCGCTCGATCGTTTCGAAGAACGGCTCGCCGCTCAACGGCCGCAGCAGCGCAGTCCAAAGGCCCCAGATGGTCATGTAGCCTAACGCGAAGCGTCGGGGTGCGAAGAGCACCATCATTCCCACAGTCACGTCCACGGCACCGACCAGGGGCATCAAGCGCCACGCTAATGGCTCGGGAATGCCAACGACGGCGAAGTACGGAACCCACGCAGCCTTGGTAATGAATCCAAAGGCACCATGCCCGATAAAGCAGAGCGCGGCGCCAATTCTCAGAATCCAATAGGAAAGCTCGGCGGGCACGCTCCACGCCCGCGCGGCCACGCTCGATTCTGCGACAGGGGTGATCGACGACATATGCTGCCCACACGATGCCCGCGGGCGGCACTTGCCATCCACGACTGGCGTAACCACCGGTCGCCTTTGGTTGCGAGCGGTGCCCAAAGGGCATGCCCACCGCATGACCTGGGTGACGATAGCCACCTCGGGGCAACCTGGCCCCGGCCAACGCGTTAGGCGTGACAGCACATTGACACTCAATGACGGGTTAGACCGGCGCCGTGCGCAATGCAACCAAGGGCCCGCGTCTTACGCGTGTGTCTAGGGGCGGTACATTGACCACGTCAAATACAATCGCAGCAGAAGGGAGGACAACCATGCGTCGCAACAACCAACTCCTACGCCTTGGGTTTGCGTTTTTATGTCTGACGCCAGGAGCCCGGCTCGCCTCGGGGCAACCGGCGACGACGCTTGCCTATGCGTACTGCAGCGCGAGCACGGCGGGCGCGAGGTATTTCAGCGCTGCCTTCAGCGCTCCGTTCGAGAAGGATCCTCGTGGAGCGGATCCCAGCTACCACACGATGGTGACGTGGGGCCGTGCGTTCGCCGACTACATCGAGCAGAAGTACGGTGGGCCCGTCAGCGGCCAATGCGCGTTGGCGACCTCACTCGAGCGGGCGCAGGCTGGAGTGAAGGGGGGAATAGCATCAGCGAAACGGCTCATGCAGAAGCCGGTCGAAACGGATTGGGTTTACAAATCTGCAGCGCCGCCCGGAGCCGCCGCGCCGCCCGCGCAAGCAGCGGCCGCGTCCAGCGCTCAAACGCCGCCTAACGCCGCCGCCGTAGCGAGCAGCCAAGCGGCGCAGCCTACCGCGCCTAACGAAACGCGCCCGGCCGCTCCCGCTGCGACTCCTTCACAGCAAGTACGCGACCTTGCGACCAAAGACGGGCAGGAAGCGCTCACGACGTGCAACCAGGACAGAGCGCTCTATCGCGCGCTCGATTGTTACAAGGTTCAGCGCCTGGTCTACAACTACCGCATGGAACATGCGACCGACACACCCGAGCCACTCGCGACGCTGTTCGCAAAGCTCGATTGCAGCAGCTGCGTGGACAACGTGCGCACGCCCGCTTGGGCCAAACAACAGGCGCACGGGTCTGGCAACCAGCCCGCTGTATCCGAGTGCGTCGGACAACGATTCATGGCAGCGTTCCTGGCTACACCATACCTCCCGCGGCTCATGGAGGTTTACAACGCTACGCTCGCTGCCTGTAAGCGTTAGGCATCGCCGGCTCAGCGGTCAGAGGGAGACCGTCACTCTGTAGATCTGGTTGTCCTTGATGCCGTAGAACCGGAACGTGTTGTTGTCTACGAAGCGAGCAGCTGTCGGCTGCAATGGCAGCAGGTATTGGTAGCTCGTCGCGAGGACTTTCCCGTCGATCATCAAAGCCAAGCCCTGACCGGCCGATGTAAACACGGCGAAGCGTTTGCTATCAGGGCTGAAGGACGGGAACGTAAATGACTGGCCACGAACCTCGTAACTCACATCGTCCACGAACACCGCACTTGGCGCCGTCGGGCTCTGCTTGCGACCCGCGTACGCGATGTGGCTGCCGTCCGGGCTGAAGAACACCTCGGGAAACGTGAGTGCCGGCTGCACGAGTGACTGCGCCACGAAGTTGCCCAGGAACGTGGGCTTGGCTACGCCGTCCAGGAACGCTTGAGCGTTGCCCGTACTGGTCTGCGCGCCATAAGCGAAGTGTTTGCTGTTGGAGCTGAATCGCAGCGATCCGTTGATGGGCAGGATCGCTTTCGAAACTTCCTTGCCGTCCACGACAACCGACGAGCCGCCTTGGCCAGCTCTGAATGCGTAGCGCTTTCCGTCTGGGCTGAACTGGAATTCGCTGATGTTGCTGAATGGGAGCTCCTGGCCGTCGACAATAGCGAAGGTGCCGATCTGGCTGCTCCCCAAGTAGGCGAATCGGCTGCCGTCGGCGCTCCAAAGGAGTTCATCGGCCGTCAGATACGTTTGGCCACTCGCCTTCCCGTTCACCATGACGGTGACGCCAGGATTTGGCGCATTGGGTTTGATGATAGCGAAGCCCTTTCCGTCCGGACTCCAAGCGATGCGGTGAGACGGTGAACGGAATGACGGCCGGATCGTGTTCGCGAACTGAAGCGGCAAGGGGACCGTTCCCGACGAACGCATCGTGATCGCGCCATCCACGATGAGCACCGCCTCGCCACCGCGTCGGTCGCCATCGCCTCGGTTGGTGGTTGCGACGTAAGCGACCCTTCCATCCGGCGCCAGTTCGAGGTCGCCAACTCCAAAATAGAATGTTCCAGCGACGCCATCGACAACAACGGCGGTTGTCGGCCCGGTCGCGTTCTGCTGGCTGGCGATGTAGGCGTAGTGAGCTCCGTCCGGCGTAATCGTGAGGGAGGTGATGGCGGCGTACGAAGGACCCGGCTTGCCGTCTACAACCGCCAGCCATTTCTGGTCTGCAGTCTGCGCGACATAGATGAACCGCTTCCCGTTCATCGCGGTCTGCCTGAAATCGATTGCTCGGTAGACGGGGCTCTTCACGCCGTCGAGAACCATGACAAAGCCGCCGCCGGCAGGCGCGATGCCAGCATACGCGAGACGCGATCCATCATTGTTGAACCAGAACTTCCAGCCCTGGTTGGGGGCGTACGACACGCTCTGCTGGGTCTGCGAAGTGAAGAGCGTGCCAACTTCTTTGCCGTCCACGACCGCGATGAAATCGCCCCCTCGCCGGCCGACATACGCGTGGTGCCCGCCGGTCGAGCTGAAGTAGATGGGAACCTGTGCCGCGAAGATGAGCTGCGGGATTTCATCGAAGACGGGTCCCTCGACGCCATCGATCAACACGACCCGGCGGCTCCCCTTCGGCGCCGCCATGCCCACGTGTTCACCGTCTGCGCTCATGTACATCAGACTTCCGCCGTAGGTGCCCATCAGCGTTTCCTGCACCTTCGCGTTGAGCGGCGGGAGTGGATTCTGTCCCCAGCTCGGCGTCACGATCGGAGTGATGGCGATCGTTGCGATAAGTGCGACGGAGATCGATGAACGGGGACGCATGCGTGTTTCCTTTCAGCGGGGATGCAGAGCACCCGTCAACAAGCGTTGTGAGCTTAAGCCTTCCCTGTTTGTAGCATTGCGCAAGATCGGAACGCTTGCGCGCATCAACTGGGATGAGCTTAGCGCGCGATTGGGAGACCGTCGGAAAGGCGCGAAATCAATTGCCGCGCGCGTCGCCGACTGACAGGGACGCGGGTTCCGTCGACAAGCTCGATCTCCAATCCTTCACGCACACGCCGCGTCGCACGCACACGATCGAGGTTCACGATTGCCGATCGATGAATTCTGGCGAAGCGACCGCCGCCCAACCGCTCGAGCATCTCTGCGAGCGATTCGCGCAGTACGTGCCGTTTTCCACTCGCGTGCACGACGACATACGCGCCATCAGCCTCGACCCAACTGATGTCCGCGATCGGGACGGCAACGCCGCCCTGCTGCGTGCCGAGGAAGATCCTCGGCGTGGCATCGGCACCGCCAGCCCGGCGGACGCGATCGAGCGCGGCGTTGAAGCGCTCGGTGGTGAGCGGTTTGACGAGATAATCCAGCGCGGCGACGTCGAAGGCGCGCGTGGCGTGCTCGGGATGCGCCGTCACGAAGACGACGTGCCTAACGGCGTCGCGGATGGCCGCCTGGGCCGCGAAGCCGTCGGCGTGGATCATCTTGATGTCGAGAAACACGATGTCCGGGCGCAGCTCGCGCACAGCGCCCGCCACGGCCGCGCCGTCGGCGCACTCCCCGACGACGTCGAAGTCCGGCGCCGCGCTGAGCAGCTGGCGGATGCGCTGGCGGGCGAGCGGCTCGTCATCGACAACGAGCACGGCATAACGCGCGCCCTGGATCATGCCGGCTGCATCTCGTTAGGTGCGGGCTCCTGAGCGACCGGCGCCGGCGCCGGAATGTGCACGATCGACTCGACACCGCCGCCGGCCCGCCGGCGGACAATCAGCTCCGCGGCAGCGGCGAACGTACTGGCGAGGCGCGCGCGTGTGTTGCTCAGTCCCACGCCGCTGCGGGACACCGGAGTCCAGTCGGCAGCGAGCTCCGCGCCGTCATGCGCGATGAGGATCGTCACGCGATCGCCTTGGCACCACGCATCCAACGTTAGGTGCATCACCCCGCTGCGACGGGATAGTCCGTGCACGACGGCATTCTCGACGAGTGGTTGCAGGATGAGCGGCGGTACGCGGGCAGCCGTCGCGTCAGGCGCGACGGTGACGTCGCAACGCAGCCTGTCTCCAAAACGCAGCTGCTGCAGCGCCAGATAGCGCTCGGCCAGCGTGACTTCCTCGGCGAGCGGAATCAAGTCGCGCCCATCATCGCGAAAGGCAGCGTGCAACAAGTCGGCAAGCTGCTCCAGCGCGTTCGATGCGCGCACGTGCTGCCGATCAGCCACGAGCGCCGAGATGCCGTTGAGCGTGTTGTAGAGAAAATGCGGGTGCAACTGCGCCCTGAGCGCAGCGAGGCGGGCTGTGTTGAGCTGGCTCTCGAGCTGCGATTCGCGCAACGCGCGCGCCCGCCGCTCGCGCGCCTGTTGGATACTCCACGCCGCGAGCAGCGTCGCACAATAGAGCGGCACGATCAGCGGCGCCGAGTTGAACCAGACGCGCGCTACGTGGGCGTCGAATCCAAAGAGGGTACCAAAAGGCAGCAAGCTGACGCCTGCCCACCCATGGACGATCGCGTGTGCCGTGTTGAGCCCAAGAAAGAGACACGCGTGCAGCGCGAAGGTGCCTAACGCTAGTGGCCATGGTGGACGTCGCAGCGTGATGCGCAGTACGAGCGGCAGTGTGATGGCGAAGAGGATCCAGCGCGGCGACGTCGCCGAGAGGATCGTACTCCAGGGAAGAGGGTCATCGTGATGCGTCGTGACGAAACGCGTGTCAGCAGCGCTCATGAGTGCCATAAACAGGCACGCCCCCGCGATGGCGAGGACGGCACCGAGCGGTGCACCAGGCGCTGGCCTATCGGGCGATGATGTCATCCCTATATCGGTCACCTCTGCCACGGCATTCGTTGTAAAAAGGGGGTCTGACCCCCATTTGGTCCTTCGTTGTTGCGCGCTACTGAGCGCCTACCAGCCGGACGGACTCGGCACGCGCATGATCGCTTGGGGACACCGTCACAATGACCGAGAACTCGCCGCGCTTGGAGCGCACACGTATGCGGGCCTCGTTGTGCAGCGCGCTCTCCGTGCCGACGATCGAGATGGCGCCGTGTTCGCCGAACATCGTACGGTACGTTTCGACACGTTGTTGCGTGCTCCGGTTTGGATCGGCCACGAGCGAGTTGTCGATGAATGCGCGCATCTGTTCGGCGTCGCCGGAGTTGAACGCGTGGAGATAGAGCCCCGCCAGGCGCGTTGCCGGTGTCGCCGTCCAGTCGAAAGGCTGCAGCGAAGCGCTCGCTCCGGGCGCGGCCCGCAGCTGCCCACCGCCGCCGTGCAGCGCCTTGAAGAGGTTCTGCTCTGCCTGCCTTTCTGTTGCACTCGCCACGGCCGTCTTTCCGCCGGAGAGACGTTCCCAATCGGCGAGCGTGAAACGCCCGACCATCGTCATCTCCCCGTTAGGCGTCGTTCGCACGACAGCGGCCTCGCTCTCGGCGATCTCCCCTAGCTCGATGCCGGGGACGTAGCGCTCGATGATGAAATGGTGCGTCACGATCACGCGGTTGGTTCCGCGTGCAGCCGATTTGAAGACGAGTGCGCGTTGATCCGGCGTCGCGGTAAGCGACATGAGTTCGGCGCTGAGTGCCGGCTCACCGAACGCGATCTGCGCAGTCTCCCTGGCGCGGAACAGGGGACTGGACACGATCTCACCGATGGGAATCCCGGCGGTGCGCATAACGAGACCGATCGCCCTGGCATCGGCGACGCCGGCGTCGCTCAGGTTGCGCTGCTTGGTTCGATCATCCAGCGGCGCCGTTCTCGGATCGTCCATGTAGCTCTTGTCGGTACGCGCGTGGCGCAGAAGGATCGTGTAGCCTCCCTGCTTGAGGACCCGCAGCAGCGAGTCGGCGTTTAGCTCAGTGGTGTCCGGCGCTGCCGTCGTAAGGGCGAGAGCCAGGGCGGCGAGTGTGAACGATGCAAACATGGCGCGATCTCCAATTCGGACTGTGCCGAACCATTTCGGGGCCGGCGGCATGCGACAACCGATTCTGGCACCGGCGGTCAGCTTTGGTTGCGAACGGCTCGCGATGCGCGGCGCAGGGCGTAGAATCCAGACACTCCCCCCTCCCACCGCGAGCCTCCCCCAAAGTGACCGCCGCGCTATTCGAGCGCCTCAGCGCCGCATTGAGCGGCCGCTATCGCTTGGAGCGAGAAGTTGGCGCGGGTGGGATGGCGACCGTCTATCTCGCCGAGGACATTCGTCATCAGCGTCGGGTCGCGATCAAGGTCCTGAAACCCGAGCTCTCCGAGGCGTTAGGCGCCGAGCGCTTCCTCAAGGAGATCGAGGTCACTGCCAAGCTGCAGCACTCGCACATCCTTCCGCTCTTCGACTCCGGTGAGGTGCCCGCGGGACCAGACGGCTCGCAACCTTCGTATCTGTTCTATGTGATGCCGTACGTCGAAGGTGAAAGTCTCAGGCAGCGCATGGATCGCGAGAAGCAGCTCTCGCTCGATGCCGCGCTCGATCTGACGAAACAGATCGCCGCTGCGCTGAACTACGCGCACCGGCAGGGCGTTGTCCACCGCGACATCAAGCCGGAAAACATTCTGATCAAGGATGGTCAGGCGCTGGTGACCGACTTCGGCATCGCGCTCGCCGTAAGCCAGGCCGGCGGGAGCCGCCTAACGCAGACGGGCCTCTCCATCGGCAGTCCGCAGTACATGAGTCCGGAGCAGGCGACGGGCGAGCGTGAGATCGACGCCCGCAGCGACATCTATTCGCTCGCCTGCGTCCTGTATGAAATGATCGCCGGCGACCCGCCGTTCAGCGGCAGCACGGCACAAGCTGTCGTCGCGCGCAAGCTGACAGGCGCGGTGCCGAGTCTGCGTCCGGTGCGGGATACGGTGAGTGAACGCCTGGACCACGTGATCGCCAAAGGGCTCGCCAAGGTTCCGGCGGACCGCTATTCCAGTATGGCGCTCTTCGCCGCTGCGCTCAGTGACGGCGCAGAAGCGCCTAACGTGGCGCCATTGCGCAGGGCCCGGACGCAACAGGTTCTAGGCACGGCGATCGCGGTTGCGGGACTCGCGGGAATCGTCTGGTTTCTCACGAGTGGCGCGATGACGTCGTGGCTCGCGCCGGCGCCGCGATTCGCGCGCGTCGCGATGCTTCCTCTCGAGAACCGTACCGGCGATTCCACGCTGAATTACGTCGTGGACGGTCTCACAGAGACGCTCATTTCCGATCTGGCGCGCCTCGAGCACGTCGATGTCATCTCGCTCGCTTCAGTCGTCGGCTATCGCGCCGCGCCGAAGCCAGTGGACTCGATCGCGCACGACCTCAAAGTGGATGCCGTCGTCGCCGGGTCGGTGCAGCAGCGGGATGGGCGCTATCGCGTAGCGGTGCAACTCAACGCCGCCGGTCGCGCGTCGCCGCCCGCGGACACGCTGGAGAGTCCGGCGAACAAGGTCGATGAGCTCGAACGCAATCTGGTGCAAGCACTCCTGCGCCAGATCGGTGGGAAGCTCGCGGGGCCGCGCCGCACAGAAAACAACACTGCGTCGCCTAACGCGGAAGTGCAGCAGTTGTACCTGCGCGCGCGCTACAACCTGGCCACTCGGACGCAGGAGGGCTTGCAGAACGCGCTGGACTATTTCCGCCAGGTACTCGAGCGCGACCCCGCGAACGCGCCCGCATACGCCGGCCTCGCACAGTACTACAGCCTTCTTCCCTTCTATACGAGCACGCCAGCATCAGATGGTTATGCGAAGGCGAAGACCGCAGCGCTCAAAGCACTGGAGCTGGACGACTACCTGCCCGAGGCGCACGGCGCGCTCGCATACGTGCTGGCGTACGGCGACTGGGACTGGACGGGCGCCGAGCGTGAGTATCGCCGTGCACTTGCGCTGCAACCGAGCGGCGCCGATCTGCATCACTATCTGAGCCGCCTTCTCGCCGCGCGAGGTCGGATTCAGGAGGCGATCGCACAGGCGCAGCGGGCGCACGAGCTCGATCCACTCTCGTTGGTCGCGCACGCGAACATCGGCGTGATCGCGTACTTTGCGCACGACTATGCCGAAGCGCGTCGCCGTTTGGACGCGACGCTGGAGATCGATCCCAACTTCTCCACCGCTATTTGGGGCCAGGGATTGGTTTACGAACAGATGGGTGACTATCCCAACGCCATCGAACGGTTCGAAAAGACGATCGCGCTCGAAGGCCGCGGGAGAAATACGCTGTCTTCGTTAGGCCACGTCCTGGCGGTTTCCGGCCAGCGAGCGCAAGCGGAAGCGATATTGAAGGAATTGCAGGGACGAGGAGATACCGGTCCGATCAACCCCTACATGCAGGGGCTCGTGCTGGTCGGCCTGGGCCGCAACGACGAGGCACTCACGATGCTGGAGCGGTCCTATGAGGGAAGATCCGCGTTGCTCAGTTACCTGGATCGTGATCCGCGCTTCGACCCGCTTCGCGCATCGCCACGCTTCACTGCGCTGCTGCGACGCATGAACTTTGCGCCTCGTTAGGCCGATGCGGCGGGCGCGTGGACCGCTCGCAGTCTTGTGCCTGCTGCTGGGCGCAAGCGGCTCGGCGCCGCTCGCTGCGCAGGAGCGTGTCACGTTCCGGCACCTGACGATCGCTGACGGACTCTCACAGAACGCCGTCGGCGCGATCGTCCAGGATCGCCGCGGCTTCATGTGGTTCGGGACCAAAGACGGTCTCAATCGCTATGACGGCTACCAATTCGTCGTCTTCCGCCACGATCCATTTGATTCGACGTCCATCTCCGACAGTGAGGTCAGCGCGCTGTTCGAAGACAGCCGCGGCAGACTCTGGGTCGGGACGCGAAGCGGGGGCGTGAACTTGTTCGATCGCAACCACGAACGCTTCCAGCGAATCGCCGCGGGCCCGGCGCGCTACATCAACTCGTTCGCCGAGGACAGCGCAGGAGGGATCTGGGTGGGGTCCGCCGACCATGGGCTCTTCCACCTAACGATTGACCCCAAGGGGGTGGTATCGGCTGAAAGGTTCGCGCACTCGGTCACAGATTCCGCGAGTCTGGGCGACGATCGTGTCCTCGCACTGCTCGTCGACAGGCACGGCGTATTGTGGGTTGGCACGCAGACGGGCCTCGACAGGCGTGCGCCGAGTGGTCGTGGGGCGTTCACGCATTTCACGGCGGGGCCGGATAGACCGTTTGGTTTGATCGACAGCCGCATCAGCGCGCTGCACGAAGACAGTCAGGGCCGCTTATGGATAGGATCGGTGCCCGGCATCAGCGTCTTCGATTCAGCCCGGACGCGAATCGGGCACTACTACCATAGATACCGCACATACAGATACGGATGGGGCGCGGCTGTTAGCCTCGTCGAGGATCGATCGGGTCAACTTTGGCTATCGACAGGCTCAGAGCTGATGCGCTTCGATCCGGGCACCGGCGCATTCGAGTACTTCCGCCAGGATCCGCAGAATGCGGAAGGCATCAACAGCAACCTGCCTACCGCCGTGTATCGTGACCGCTCCGACGTGATCTGGGTCGGCACGAACGGGTACGGCATCAATGTCCACGATCCGAAGGCGAACCGATTCCAAACCTTCCGCCGCCCGGAAGGCCGGCCAACTCGTCAGGCGGGCTTCAGCGTCTACACGATCTTCGAGGACCTAACGGGAACGCTGTGGATCGACGCTGGTCTGCTGTACCAGTGGAATCGCAAGACAGGCGCGTTCCGCAGCTTCGAAACGAACTCGAACCGGCCGAAGGATTTCGGCAACACTGGCGTTTGGGCGATTCTGGAGGATCCGCCAGGCTTTCTATGGACTGCGACGTACCAAGGGCTCTATCACTACGAGATTGCGACCGGTCGCTATCGACACTACGCACACGATCCCAAAGACTCGACCAGCCTGCCGGAAGAAGTCGCGTATGATGTCTTTCGCGATAAAGACGGTGTCATCTGGGCGGTCACCGAGAACTTTCTCGTTAGGCTAGTCGACGTCGAGCGGGGACGCTTCCAGGTCTGGCGTCACAAGGAGAGGCCAACCGTCGCGCAGTGGATCTTTCCATCCATCCTGCAGGACGCGGCTGGGTCTCTGTGGCTCGGATCGGACCAGGGAGTAGCTCACTTCGATCCAACGACAGGAGTATTCCGCCGCTACAAACACAATCCGAGCGATTCCACGAGCTTGAGCCACGACGCCGTGCGCTCGCTCCTGCCGGATCCGAAGCAGCCTGACAGATACTTGTGGATCGGGACCGCCGGCGGCGGACTGAATCGGCTCGACGTGAACTCGGGGACGTTCCTGCATCTGACCGAGCACGATGGCCTGCCTAACAACGTCGTGTACGGCATACTCGCGGACACGAGCGGCAAGCTGTGGCTCAGCACCAACAAAGGTCTGGCGCGATTCGATCCGGCCAGCGGTGAGTTTCGCAACTACGACGCCAACGATGGCCTGCAAAGCAACGAATTCAACTCGGGCGCAGCATTCAAAAGCCGTAGTGGGGAAATGTTCTTCGGTGGGATCTACGGCTTCAATTACTTCCGGCCGGAGGCGATCAGGGACAACTCGCACATTCCCCCGGTCGCGATCACCGGTTTCCGACGCGGCAATCGTTATGAAACGGTTCGTGATAGCGGCACCGCGCTGCGCACGACGATTTCCGAGGCTGACACGCTGCGACTTTCGTATCGCGATGCAGTGCTCACGTTCGAGTTCGCCGCGCTCGAGTACTCGGCGCCGGCAAAAAATCGTTACGCATATCGCATGGTTGGTTTCAACAACGACTGGTTCGAATCCGGTGCAGTGCGAGCGGCGACATACACGAATCTTCCGCCGGGGAGCTACACGTTTCAGGTCCGCGCGAGCAACAACGACGGGGTCTGGAACCAAGCGGGGACGTCTCTCGCGATCACGATCCTGCCACCCTGGTGGCTGACGTGGTGGGCGTACGCACTTTACACAGTGCTCGCGCTCGCCGCGCTGTATGGCGCCCGTCGGTACGAAATGAACCGCCTGCGTCTCAAGAGCCGGCTGGAGATCGAACGCGTCGAAGCGGACCAGCTGCGCGAGCTTGACCGCGCCCGCAGCCGTTTGTTCGCCAATGTGAGTCACGAGTTCCGCACACCGCTCACCCTAACGATGGGTCCACTCGACGATCTGCGCGCCGGCATGCACGGTCCGCTCTCGCCGGCAATCGCGGAGCAGGTGGATCTGGCGCGGCGCAATGCGGGACGCGTGCTCGACCTCATCAACGAAATCCTCGCGCTCGCGCGTGCTGAGTCGGGACGCGAGACGCTGCACGCGCGTCGCATCGACCTCGGTCCCTTCGTCACCAGCGTTGCGCGAACGTTCCTGCCGCTCGCGGAGCGCAAAGCGATCGCGTACGAGACGCAGGGGCCGGCGGAGCAAGTGATCGTGTACGCCGATCCGGGGCATCTCGATCGCGCGCTGTCGAACCTGCTCTCGAACGCCTTCAAGTTCACGCCCGATGGCGGCGCTGTGCGTGTGACGGTGAGCGCCGACGATGCGACGGCACGAGTCGTCGTCAGAGACAGCGGCCCCGGAATACCGGCCGCGGAGCTCAACCGAATCTTCGATCGCTTCCATCGTGCAAAGACGGCAGGCACGCAACCAGGCACGGGGATCGGGCTCGCTCTCGCCAGAGAGCTGGTGTCATTGCACGGAGGCTCCATCGCTGCGGAGAGCGAGGAAGGCTTCGGAAGCACGTTCACTGTCACGCTGCGAAAGGGGCGGGCACACCTAACGCCGGAGCAAGTCATCGATGACGGCGCAGCGATCGCCGAGACACAACGCACGTCGCCATTTGCGATAACGGCGGAATCGCCGGCAGCGGAAACACCTGGCGAGAAACCCGAGGCCGATGTCGATGTCACAACGGTACTCGTCGTCGACGACAACGCCGAGGTGCGGCGCTACGTGAAGCAGCACCTAACGCCATACTACCGGGTGCTCGAGGCCGTAAACGGAGAGCAGGGGCTCGACACGGCGCGACGCATGCTGCCCGATCTCGTGCTGTCCGATGTCATGATGCCGGGGATGGACGGTTACGCGCTCTGTCGCGCGCTGAAGTCGGATCCGGACACGGACTTCATCCCGGTCATCCTTCTCACCGCGCGGGCCGAAGCGGAGGATCGCCTCGCAGGCCTGACGGAGCAGGCGGACGACTATCTGACGAAACCGTTCGACGTGCGTGAGCTGCTCGCGCGGATCGGCAACATCATCGTGACGCGGCGGCGGCTCCAGGAACGCTTCGCCGGCACGCGCCTAACGATCCACGCCGCTCCTGTGGAAGTCGAGCACGAGGATCGCAAGTTCATCGAGCGGGTGCGCCTGGCGATCGAGGCCAGGCTTGCCGACGAGGACCTGAGCGTGGAACGGCTCGCGAGCGACGTTGGCCAAAGCCGCGGTAACCTGCATCGCAAGCTGCGCGAGCTCGTCGGGGAAAGTCCCTCGGACTTGATACGCCGAATGCGTCTGGAGCGCGCGGCACAGATGTTGGAATCCGGTGCCGGGTCGGTCGCAGAGGTCGCGTATTCCGTCGGCTTCAAAAGCGTGGCTCACTTCTCCAACGCCTTCAACGAACAGCACGGTGTTCGCCCGTCTGCGTGGCGCGAGCGCGGGCCAGTCAAGCCAGCCGCTCGCTCCGAAGTGCCCTGAACAAGGGCACTTGCCGGCCGGTCGCACGTCAATGCGCATACGTCGCATTCGACGCCCACGCATGAGCCGGCTCCCTACGCGCTAACGCGTGGGAGAGTAAACCAGCACGTTCCCCCACGCTCGAAGCCCGCCGATGCGCAAACGCGCGCTCGCGGCCCAATCACATGACGGCTGTGCAATTCCAGACACGTGAGGCAAGTGAACGAGTGGTAGCTCTCGCCCAGACTGTTCTACTCGTCGACGACGATCCCGACATGCGGCTCTATCTCCGGAGCTGCCTGAAGAATTCGGCGTCGGCGTTTGTGCGTGTGCTCGAAGCCGGCGACGGGCTGGAAGCGTTGCGGCTGGTCCGCGCAGGCGACGTCGACTTGGTGATCTGCGACGTCGGGCTGCCAGGGCTGGACGGCCTGCGCCTGTCTCGCGCGATCCGCAAGGACGCGGCTCTAAGTCACGTCGTCGTCCTGCTCATCAGCGGCGAAGCCGTGACTGGCGACGGCAACGCAGACGGTTTCCTCACCAAGCCATTCAACAGCCAACAACTGCTCGCGGCGCTCGCCGCATTGCGTTCGCGACCCGACAGGACTGCCAGAGAAGAGAATTGAGTCGTTCACGTTAGGCGCTGTGCTGCTCCAAATCCGTCAGCTCGTCCGCTCCACTCCCTCAGCTGTTCCGCTCCAGTCCCTCAGGAGAATCCCCCATGAAGCTCCAGGAATCCATTCGCATCGTAGGCAGTTGCGCGCTGTTGCTCATCGCGGCCGTTCCACGTCAGGTGCTGGCACAGAGCGCTGCGCTTCCAAAGCAGCTAGACAGCGCTCGCGCGTTGCTCGACAAGTACAACGACGTAGTTGTGGCGGTTCACGACGGCTTTTACTCGACAATCGGCTGCATCGAGTACCCGAAGGGTGCGAGTGAGGGGTCGATGAAGTATGCGCCCGGCGGCATGGGCGTTCACCTCCTCAACATGGGCAACGTCGGCCCCACGCTCGATCCAGCGAAGCCACAGGTCCTGATCTACGAGCCGGTTGGCGACAAGCTCCGCTTGGTAGCTGCTGAATGGTTCATTCCGGCGGAACTCGTGAAATCCACGCCGCCATCGATCTTCGGACAGGAGCTACAGGGGCCGATGGAAGGGCATCAGCCACTCATGCCGGCCGGTTTTCACCACTATGACCTGCACGTCTGGCTGTGGAAGACGAACCCAGAGGGTGTCTTCTCGCCGACGAATCCAGCGATCAAGTGTCCGAAGGCCAGCTACTCGTTCGCGGAAGAGGCACCGAAGATGGTCCACAAACATCCGTAACAGCGAGCCCCGATCGCGATGACTACCGCTGCCCGCGCTTGCCCCGCATGCCACACGCCGCTGCCTGACGAGGCGCACTTCTGCCTGCATTGCGGCAAGGCAACTCCGACGGAACCAGGCGTTCCATCACGCACGGCCGCAACTGGTGTATTCGAGGTCGAGCGCGTGCGCAACGCGCTCGCCGGCCGCGGCTACACGATCGAGCGCGTGTTAGGCGAAGGCGGGATGGCGACCGTATATCTGGCGACGGACGTGAAGCATCGTCGTCAGGTGGCGGTCAAGGTGATGCGGCCGGAGTTGGCCGCCACGTTAGGTGCCGAGCGTTTCCTGAGAGAAGTTGAAATCGCGGCCCAGCTCAGCCATCCGCATATCCTTCCGGTGCACGACTCAGGCGACGCGGACGGGGTCCTCTTCTATGTGATGCCGTATGTGGAAGGAGAGTCGCTGCAGGGACGGATCCAGCGCGAGACGCAATTACCGGTTGACGAGGCACTGCGGATTGCACGTGAGGTCAGTGAAGCGTTGGCCTACGCGCACGGCCGCAAAATCGTGCATCGTGACATCAAACCCGCCAACATCATGCTCTCGGCGGGCCACGCGCTCGTCGCGGATTTTGGTATCGCGCGCGCGTTAGGTGGCAGTGGCGCCGCGATTACGCAGACCGGCTTCGCGGTCGGCACGCCGCAATACATGAGTCCCGAGCAGGCCAGCGGCGCGGCCTCCGTCGACGGGCGCAGCGACGTCTTCGCGCTCGGTTGTGTGCTATACGAAATGCTTGCCGGAGAACCGCCGTTCACGGGTCCGACGGCCCAGGCGATCCTCACGCGCAGCATGACGGAGGCGCCGCGCTCGCTCACGACGTCGCGTGAAGGGATCTCTCCAGCGATCGAAACGGTCGTGCGACGCTCGCTGACAAAGAACCCGGCCGACCGATGGCAGGGGGCGGCCGAATTCGCCAAGGCGTTAGGCACGGCCGAGGATCAGCTGAGAATCGGCCCGATCTCCGATCCACGAACGCCGGCAGCGATTGCGCCGGAGCTCGAGCCGAAGGCGCGCAGGGTATGGGCGCTATTCGGCATCACCGGTGCACTGGCCCTCGTCCTGGTCTACGGGCTCGTACGGCGCTGGGGTCTCCCGGTGTGGGCGCTCGGCCTGGCCGTCGCGCTACTCGCCATTGGCGCGCTGGTGCTCGTCATCACTGGCAAGATGGAAGCGAAGCGGGCAATGGGGGCGAAGCTCACCGGGCTGGCGTCGCGATTCACCTGGCGTAACGCGACGCTAGGTGGCTTCGCCGCGTTAGGCCTCTGGGTCGTCGTGGCGATGGCGCTCGTGTTCCGCGGGCCGGCCGGCGCCGCCACCCCGGGATCCGTCGTACGGCTGGCAGTTTTGCCGTTCGAGAACCGCGGCGCTCCGGACGACAATTATTTCGTCGACGGCGTCGCCGATCAGGTACGCGGCAAGCTCATGGCGCTCGCCGGATTCCAGGTGACCGCGCGCACCAGCACGGACCAGTACAAGGAAACGAAAAAGACGCCGCAAGAGATCGGACGCGAGCTCGGCGTCGACTATCTGCTCACGTCGACTGTGACGTGGATGAAAGCGGCCGACGGCAAAGGACGCGTTCAGGTTGTCCCGGAGCTCATCAACGTCAGGAGTGGCGCCGGCACCTGGCAGCGGAGTTTTGACGCCGAGCTGACAGACATCTTCGAGGTGCAGGGAGACATCGCGACGCAGGTCGCCGGTGCGTTGAACGTCGCACTCGCGCCTAACGAAAAAGTGGAGCTGGCCGAGCGGCCGACGCAGAACCTCGCCGCCTACGACCTCTTCCTCAAAGCCAAAGCACTCCCTGGTACCGCGCCGGCGACAATCCGGCAGAGAATCGGCTTCCTCGAACAAGCCGTTGCGCTGGACTCGACATTCGCCGAGGCCTGGGCCTTTCTCGGGCGCGATCTGTCGGTTCTGTATTTCAACAGCACGCCGGAACGAGACTTAGCGCTCCGGGCCCAGCGAGCTGTCGATCGCGCCAGCGCCTTGGCGCCAGACGCCATTAAGACGCATGACGCGCGATCGCTCTACCATGTGAATATCACGAACAATCGGGACAGCGCGGTGGCCGAGGTCATGGCGGCGATGCGGATCGCACCTAACGATGCTTCTGTCCTGCGCATGGCATCTGGCATGGAGCAGGCGCTGGGCCGCTGGCCGGAAGCGCTGGCTCACGCGGAACAGGCGTACAAGGTCGACCCGCGATCAGCGGGCAGCATGTCGACAGTCGCCAATGTTCGAATCCTCATGCGGAAGTACAAGGAAGGTCTCGCAGCAGCCCGGGAATGGGTTGCGGCACAGCCCACAAGCGTTAACGCCCGTGAAACAGTCGCATTCGTCCATCTCATGCAGGGCGATCTCGCGGCTGCGCGGGGCGTCATCCGCGATGCAGCGACAGTAATCCCGCGCGCGGAAGTCGCATCCTACTTCGCGATCTATCAGGATCTCTACTGGGTCCTCGAAGACGAAGACCAGCAGCTCGTTATGCGTCTCGGACCGGCCATGTTCGACAACGACCGGGCCAACTACGCGTTTGTGAAAATGCAGATCGCGGCACTACGCGGCGACAAGGCGGTTGCCCGGGCCTTTGCCGATACCGCCGAAGTGGAATTCAGGAAGCAGGTCGCGGAGACGCCGAATGATCCGCAAAGACTACTCTTCCACGGCATGGCCCTGGCCACGCTGGGACGCAAAGCGGAAGCGATCGCCGACGCTGAACGTGGCGCGAGCTTCAATCCGCTCACCAAGGATCAGAACGTCGGTCCGTACTATCAGCACCAGCTCATGCGGGTGTATCTAATTGCCGGCGAAAACGAGAAGGCGATCGATGTGCTCGAGAAGCTGCTCAAACTCCCATACGTCTTGACCCCGGCGGCCGTGCGCATCGATCCCAACTTCGCGCCGCTCAAGGGACATCCGCGGTTCGAGAAACTTCTGCAAGAATAGCGCGATGACCGACGCTGCCACGCTGCAGGCGGCGCTCGGCGAGCGCTACCGCATCGAACGCGAGCTCGGCGGCGGGGGGATGTCGCGCGTATTCGTCGCGCGCGAGGCTGGGCTGGACCGCGAAGTCGTGGTGAAGGTCTTGTCTACCGATGTGGCAGCGGGGGTGAGCCTCGAACGCTTCACACGTGAAATCCAACTCGCGGCCTCGCTGCAGCAAGCCAACATCGTCCCGCTTCTGTCAGCCGGAGAGGCGAATGGCGTCCCGTATTTCACGATGCCGTTCGTGCGCGGCGAGTCGTTGCGGGGGCGGCTGGTTCAAGAGCCGCGCTTAACAATCTCGGAGTGCGTCGGTATTCTGCGCGACGTCGCGCGCGCGCTGAGTTACGCGCATACGCGGGGCGTGGTGCATCGCGACATCAAGCCTGAAAACGTGCTCCTTTCGCACGGCGCAGCGGTTGTCACCGATTTCGGTATCGCCAAGGCGGTATCGGCGTCGCGCACGATCGGTGATCGCGACACGCTCACGCAGGTGGGGACTTCGTTAGGCACGCCCGCATACATGGCGCCGGAGCAGGTGGCGGGTGACCCGAAAGCCGACCACCGGGCGGACCTGTACGCCTGGGGATGTCTCGCGTATGAGCTGCTCTCCGGCGAGCCGCCGTTCGTGCGCTTTTCGCCACAGCAAGTCCTCGCCGCCCACCTGAGCGAGGCCCCCACTCCGCTTGTCGACCGACGGGCTGACTGTCCGCCGGCGCTTGCGCGGCTCGTGATGCGCTGTCTGGCAAAGGACGCCAACAATCGTCCCGCGACGGCCGACGAGGTGCTACGCGAGCTCGATGTCGTGTCCACGCCGGCAGGATCGCCATCGCCTAACGTGTCCGATCGGGCCGAGCGTCCGCTCCGCCGCAGGATTGTGCTCGCGATCTCGGCAGCTGCGGTCATCGGCCTTACCACGTTTCTGATGACGCGTGACCGCTCCGCTGAGGCCACCGTTGCGGCTGCGCCGGATCAGTCCCTGGCCGTGCTGCCACTGACGAACCTGAGCGGCGACCCGGCGGACGACTACTTCGGCATCGGTCTCGCCGAGGAAATCACCCGGGCGGTCGCGAAGAACGGCGTGCGAGTCATCGGTCGCGTGAGTGCCGGTGCGCTGCTCGCGAAGGGACTCGACGAACGAGCCGTGGCGAAAGAGCTTCGCGTCGGCTCCCTGCTCACCGGGACCGTACAGCGCGATGGTGGTCAAGTTCGAATCAACGTCTCGCTGCTCTCCGCAACCGATGGCGCGGTACGCTGGACGGAGAAGTACGATAGGCCGCTGACCAATGTCTTCGTTCTACAAGATGAGATCGCCCGCAGCGTCGCAACCACGCTACTCGGCTCGTTAGGCGGCGTTAAATCGGCATCGCACACACGCAACGAAACGGCGGACCCGGAAGCGTACACGCTGTTTTTGCAGGGACAGGTCCTCTTCAACCGGCGTACGGCGCCAACGCTGCAGCAGGCCATCGAGCTGTTCCAACGAGCGATCGCGCGCGACCCCAAATACGCACGAGCTCATGCGTCACTCGCCATGTCACAGACCGTGCTACCCAACTATGTACAGGGGAACTCGTCCACGATGCTCGCGCGAGCGACGGAAACCGCACAGCGGTCCATCGCTCTCGATTCAACAATCGCCGAGTCGTACACAGCTCTCGCGTACGCGCGGGCCGGACTTGGAGAGAATCGTGAGGCGGAGGAGCACTTCCGACACGCGCTTGCTCTCGACTCAACAGTGGCCACGACATGGGGGTGGTACGGCCTACTGGCGAATCACCTCGGCGACTTCGCCACGGCACATCGCCGGATCGCGCGCGCGCGCGAGCTCGAGCCAGCGTCTCTGATCGCCCGGACGTGGGAGGCTCAAGTGCTCATCGTCGAGCGGCGCTTCGCGGCCGCCGATTCCGTCGCCGGCGCAACTGTGGCGCTTGATTCTACGTTCGCCCTTGCGCGAGAAGCGAGAGCGGAAGCGCTCGTGGGATTGAAACGATACGATGAGGCCGTGTCGATTCTCGAACGCCGGCTCGCGGAACTCCCGCCTAACCGCGCAGCGGAGACACACGGGCTGCTCGCCTACGCATACGCTCGCGCGGGGCAGTTTCGCGAAGCACGCAACTCGATTGCGACGTTACGACAGCTGAATGGGGGCCGGCTTCCAGCGACAGGAATTCTCGCGGCCACACTCGAGGAGTCAGGTGATCACGAGGCAGCAGTCGCGTTGCTTGGGGAGGCCGTGGCGCAGCATGACGTCTGGCTGCTCCAGTTCAATCGCTCGGAGCGATACGACAAGCTGCGCAAGGATCCGCGCGCAGCCGCAATGCTGGCGAGTCTCGAGGCGAGGTAGCAGAGCATGCACGCAGCCGCTGGTCGGGTCATTCTCGATGAGTGATGCGATGCAACGCCTCACCGTGGCGCTCGCCGACCGTTATCGCATCGAGCGCGAGCTTGGCCAAGGAGGAATGGCCACCGTCTATCTCGCCCACGACCTCAAGCACGACCGTGACGTGGCGATCAAAGTCCTGCATCCGGACCTCGGCGCCGCGTTAGGCAGCGAGCGGTTCTTGAGTGAGATACGAACCACGGCGCGACTGCAGCATCCGCACATACTGCCGCTGCTCGACAGCGGCGACGCCGGCAGCGGACTGCTCTATTACGTCATGCCGCTCGCGACCGGAGAGACGCTGCGCGAACGGCTCACGCGAGAACGGCAGCTTCCCATTCCAGATGTCGTGCGCATCGCTCGTGAAGTCGGCGACGCCCTCGGCCACGCGCATGCGTTAGGCATCATCCATCGCGACATCAAGCCGGAGAATATCCTGCTCCAGGGCGGGCACGCACTCGTCGCCGACTTCGGCATCGCGCTGGCGGTGCAGCAGGCCGGAGGCGCTCGTCTCACGCAGACAGGCCTCTCGCTAGGAACTCCTCAGTACATGTCGCCGGAACAGGCGATGGGAGAGCGGGCCATCGACGCGCGAAGCGACATCTATGCGTTGGGCGCGGTGACCTACGAGATGCTTACCGGCGAGCCGCCGTTCAACGGCGCGACGATCCAGGGGATCGTGGCCAAGGTGCTCACCGAGAAGCCCGTGCCGCCGAGCACGGTGCGCGACACGGTTCCGACGAATGTCGAGTGGGCGGTGCTCAAGGCGTTAGCCAAGCTGCCGGCGGATCGCTGGCAGAGCACCGAGAAGTTCGTCGACGCGATGGAGAGCAGCGGTGCAGCGCCGCCGCTCGTTAGGCGCGCTGTGGCGTTGCCACAGAAGCCCGCTCCGACTAGCCGGCGCCAGACTGCCGCTTTCGCAGGCGTGGCAGCGCTGATCCTGACGGCGGCTCTGGCGTGGTGGCTCGGCAAGCGGTCGGCCGCCACAGCGGCCGCTGTCGAGTGGTCCGCCTTCACTCAGCTGACTGACGCCTCCGGTGTCGAGACTGGCCCCACGTTTTCTCCGGACGGCGAATACTTCGCGTACGCGAGCAATGCACGCGGCGGCTGGGACATCTACGTGCAGCGCGTCGGCGGGCGAAATCCCGTGCTCGTGGCGGGTGACTCGACAATTGATGAGGTATGGCCGACGTACTCGCCGGACGGTAAGCAGATCGCGTACAGCATACGCGGCGGTGGAATCTTCGTCGTCGGTGCAACCGGCGAATCGGCGCGGCGCCTAACGAGTTTCGGGTCCAATCCAGCGTGGTCCCCGGACGGCAAGCGCATCGCGTTCGGCTCGGAAGAGGTCCTGTCGGCCTACAATGTCAACCAGACCGGGACGCTGTGGATCGTCGACGTGGCCGGCGGAGAACCGCGCCGCGCCGCGGGCGGCGACGGTGGATTCTACCAACCAGCATGGTCTCCCGATGGCAGGCGCATCGCGTACTGGTCCGTGATTGGCGGCCAGCGTGACCTGGAAACGATACTCGTCAACGGCGGAGACCGCGTGAAGGTGACAAACGATGCCGTTGTGGATTGGGCTCCAGTCTGGTCACCGGACGGCACGTATCTCTACTTCGCCAGCGACCGCGCAGGCACGATGGGGCTGTGGCGAATACCAATTGATCAACAGTCGGGTGTCTCGCGCGGAGCGCCGCAGCCAATCGCCTCGGGCGTCGACGTCGACATGGATCTGCCGCACCTCTCCGCCGACGGCAGCGCGCTGATCTTCCGGTCCAAGCTGGAGTCGGTGAATCCGGCCGCGATGGATTTCGACCCGGTCAACAGACGAATCGGAGCCGTTAGGCTTTTGCAGCGTCGCACCGGAATCCTGACGCCTAGCGATATATCTCCAGATGGCAAGTGGCTGGCGCTGTTCAGCGCGCCCGCCAAAGTGCAGGACATCTATGTCATGCGCCCGGATGGACGTGATCTCAGGCGCCTCACTGACGATGTGGCCCGCGACTGGCAGCCAATGTTCACGCCGGACGGGTCCGCAGTCACGTTCTTCTCGAACGCGAGCGGCAAGTACGACGGCTGGATGATTCGAATCGACGGAAGCGGCCGCACACGCCTGACGGACATCAAAGCTGGCGTGACATTTACGTCGTTTTCGCCGGACGGGAAGCGTCTGTTGGCCGCCGCCCCAGACACCGGCGCCAGGGTCGGCGCTCCACCCTGGCCGCTGACCGAGCAGACATCGACATCGTTGCACCTGGCGGTCGACGATGGTGGGACGATGACGCCGAGTGACTGGTCGCCCGATGGCCGCTGGCTCACCGGCTACGTCGTGGATTCTCTGGGAGAGCCGAATGGTTTTGCCGTCCATGACGTCAAGTCCGGGGAGACGCGCCAGCTGAACAAAGACTCGCATTTCTACGGTGCAGCGTGGCTGTCTGACGGCCGCCGAGTTGTCTACTTCACCAATCGGGGCACGCTCGTTATGCAGGATGTCGTGACGCTCGAGCGACGCGACATCACGGGTGTGTTGCCCTACCCGCAAGATCTGCTGGGCAACATCATATTATCTCCTGACGGCCGCACCCTGTATTACGGCGCGCAGCAGACGCAGGCGAACCTGTGGATGCTGAAACGGTCGTCGAAGGCGGAGACCAACCAATGATTGGCCTAACGATATTGCTCGCGGGGCGAACCCTCCTCATCGCCGCGCTGGTGGCACAGATCGCCTTCTCTACGTCTCTCGTCGCCCAACAGCTGTCGCCGGACGTCGTCACGACATCGCAGTATGTGCGAATGCGCGACGGGACACGCATCGCCGTCGACATCCACTTGCCGACGACACGAGCGGAGGGAGAACGCGTGCCGGCGCTGCTCGAGCTGACGCGCTACTGGCGCGCATCGGAGAACGCCACAACAGGCGCGCGCAACCCGTCACTTGGCTCACTCGACAGATTCTTTCTGCGCAACGGCTACGCCGTCCTGAAAGTCGACGCACGCGGGAGCGGCGCATCCTTCGGCACTCGTCCGGTCGAATACGGCGTCCAGGAAACGCGCGACGCGTTCGATGTCGTCGATTGGATTGTTAGGCAGCCGTGGTCCAGCGGCAGCGTCGGTGCATACGGCACCTCGTATTCCGGTACGACGGCGGAGCTGCTCGCCGCAGTCGAGCATCCCGCTGTGAAGGCTGTGATTCCGGGCTGGTCCGACTTCGATGCGTACACGAGTCCCATCCGGCCATACGGCCTCCTCACGGCGTTCGCCGAGGAGTGGGGAGCTTTCGTCGGCGCTCTCGATCGCAACGACGGCTCTATAATGAAGGCGGCCGTCCGCCGCGTCGACGCGGATTCGAACGGCGCGCTCGTCGCTGCGGCCGTGGCTGAGCATGCGCGTAACCCCGACGTGGCCAAGTGGGCCAAGCAGGTCGAGTTTCGCGATGATCGTTATGAGGGCGGCCCGTCGTACGCGGACATCGGTCCGGTTCGCTGGAAGAAGGAGATCGAGCGATCGAACGTACCGATGCTCGTGCTCGCGAGCTGGCTGGACGCGGGAACGACAGAGGGCGCCTTCGACCGCTTTCGCACGTTCCGCAATCCGCAAAAACTCGTGATCATGGCGACGTCACACGGCGGTGGAGCGCACGCGAGTCCATTCGTGGTGGACAGTACGCCAAAGCGTGGCAATCCAACGCAGGACGAGATGGCGCAAATGCGCCTCGAGTTCTTCGATCGCTATCTCAAGGGCGTGAAGAACGCGGTCGACACCTGGCCGGCCGTGCGATACTACACGTTAGGCACCGAGGAGTATCGCGAGTCCGCCGTGTGGCCGCTCCCTGGCACAACCGTGAGACGCATGTACCTCGCCGCTAACGGCGTGCTCGCTTCGAGTGCTCCCACGCGGGAAGGCGGCGATCGCTACGTCGTCGACTTCGGCGTCAACACCGGTGCGAACAACAGATGGGCGACGCAGATGGGGCGTCCTGTACTGCGCCTCAACGATCGTGCGGCAATGGATGCGCGCATGCTGACATATACGACCGCGCCACTCGACGCCGACATGCACGTCGCGGGATCGCCAACGATTGATTTCATGGTCAGCTCCACGCACACTGATGGAGCCGTCATCGTGTATCTCGAAGATGTGGATCCCACGGGGCAGAGCCGCTACATCACCGAAGGTGGACTGCGGCTGATCCACAGGAAGTTGTCGCGCGATACGCTGTTCGGTATCACACCGTACACATCGTTCGAGCGACGTGATGCAGCGGCGATGAAGCCTGGTGAGCCCTCGCGCGTGCACTTTCGCATCCTGCCCACGTCAGTGGTGATCAAAGCCGGCCATCGCTTGCGCGTTGCGATCGCCGGGGCGGACAGCGGAGTGCTAGGACGCGTTCCGGAAACAGGTACGCCGACCCTAACGATTCATCGCGGACCGCG
>DATBKN010000281.1:0-6972 GCA_036555845.1 Gemmatimonadaceae bacterium
ACGATCTCCACTTCGCGGTACATGTCGTTCAAGTCGTATTTGTATTGCGACACGAACATCGGATTGCTCGGGCTTCCGCCCTTGATGCCGTTGCCGATGTCGAGGATGACCAGGCCGTCGTTCCACCAGCTGCCGTACAGCAGTCCGTCCTGCACGTCGATGTCGTGCAAGTAGCGCCCTTCACTCGCGCGCGGCGTCGTCCATGTGCCGACCTGCTTCGGCTTCGCCGGGTCGTTGATGTCGATGATGTTGACGGCGCCTGTTCCGTCATTCGTTAGGTACACGTGCGTGCCGTACTTCGGCTGCGTGAAGATGAACGCGGAGTGCACGCCGGCCGTGACGCCTTCGGTGAACTCACTCACGACTTTGGGATGCAGCGGATCGTCCAGCGTGCAGATCACGATGCCGTTCTTGCGATCGGCCGCGCCTTCACGCGTCGCGACGAGGATCTTCCCTGCCGCATCGGTCATGATGTCGTTCACGAGGCGCGTGTTCATCACGACGGAATCCACGATCGCCGGAGACGCCGGGTTCGAGATGTCGATGCTATAGAAGCGGTCGCCGCCGCCGTGCGTGCCCAGATACGCCACGCGGCCGTTAGGGTGCACCCATACCTCCGCCGTCGTGAACGCCGTGCGCGGAATCCGGCTGACGACCGAAACCGCGCGCCTAACGTCTCGGTCCTCGATCGTGACGACCGCGTCGGCCGACCGGTTCCCTACTGTGGCGGTGACGGTGTAGCGGCCCGGATTGTACGCGACGAACCCGCCGTCCTGCTCGATCAACCCCTCGCCGCCGGTCATCGACCACTGGGGCGTTAGGCCGGTCACGCTCTGGCCGCCCGTCGACTTCGCCGTGACGGCGAAGCGCATGACGTCGCCCTGACGCCCGCGCGTGCGCGCTGGCGTGAGCTCCAGCGACGTCAAGTTGTTAGGCACGACTTGTATCGCCAGCGCCTTCTTCGCCTTTCCTGCCGCGACTGTAACGGTTGCGCGTCCTGGCGCGAGCGCCGTCAGTACGCCATCGGAAGTCGCGCGCACGACGGCTGGCGCGGATGACGTGTAGGTGTACTCGTCGTTCTTGCGCTCGTCGTTCTGGGCGGACCACGACTTCGCCGCGAGCAGGAGCCGCTGACCGGCCACGAGCTTCGTTGGTTGCGGTGTGACCTCGATGCGCGCCGCCGGCCCGGGCATGATGCGCACTTCGAAGCGCTCGATGCGCGGACGTTGTCCGACAATGATCGCCGACGCCGATGCCTCGATGACTCCCGTCGAGCCTGTGATCAGCACGCCCGTGGAATCCATCTCGCCGCCTTCGCCGCGGAGCATGTTGAATCGCACGCGCACACCGGAGACTGGATTCCCTTGCGCGTCGAGTGCCTGCGCGGTGAAACGCACGGTGTCGCCAGCGCTGACGGTTCGAGTCGCGGGAGTGATCGCCAGGCGCGCGACCGGGTTCGGTGTCGTCTGCGCGACAAGCAGGGGCGCGACACCCACCGCGAGGGCTGGAAGGATCAGATTTCTGACAAATCGTGATGGCATGGGAGATTTCGGGTTGGTAGCGGGGTCAGACCCCGCGCTGGGGTCTGACCCCAATCTGCAAGAATGCGCCGCTCGTTCGCAGTGATGGTCTTGGCCGATGTCCTGAAATTGCACGAGGGGGTCTGACCCCGGCTTGAGTACTCAGAGTTATTTGTTTTGTTCTACCCTCGCAGAACTTAAGTCGACATGAGCTGGGCTCGTCTTACTGTCGCTTTGATGCGTCGAGCAGCGCTGAGTCCTTCGTTAGCGCGCGCGCTCGTAGTTGTTGCCTGGCGCTTCCGCGATCGCGCGTGGTATCGCAAGCCGCCGTTCCTTCCGATCCCGTCTCGTACTTACACGCGTTGGCGAATGCACACGGCCTATGGTGATCCCGAGGCCGTGCCGACCGTAGACGAGGCGATCCGCTACGCGCGCTGGATCGCCAGCGACGGCCATTGACGGAGCCGGCCGCGCAGGCCGCGCTCGCCTCTCGACTCAAGGCGCAGGCCTACGGTCTCGGTTTCGACCTCGCGGGAGTCGTTAGGCTCGGGCCGAGCGACACCTTCCCGCGTTTCCAGGAGTGGCTGCGCGCCGGACAGCACGGAGAGATGGGCTACATGGCGCGCGGAGAGAATGCGCGCGCCGATCCGCGTGTTCACCTGCCACAGGCCCGCTCGGCGCTTGTCGTGGCGATCAACTACGACGGCACACAGCCGAGCGGACCGATCGCCCGCTACGCGCGTGGCGACGACTACCACGATGTGATGCTCGTGAGGCTGCGCGTGCTCGAGAACTGGCTCAAAAGCGACGCTGGACGAGCCGTGTGGTCGCGCGCGTACGTGGACACCGGTCCCTTTCTCGAACGCGACATGGCGCGCCGCGCGGGTCTGGGCTGGTTCGGCAAGAATACGACCTTATTGCACCCGCAGCTCGGCTCGTTCTTCTTGTTAGGCACGCTCTTCACGGACCTCGACCTGGAGCCGGACGCGCCCTTCGAGACCGAGCATTGCGGCACCTGTACGCGCTGCCTCGACGCTTGTCCCACCGGCGCCTTCGTGGCGCCGCATGTCCTGGACGCGCGTCGTTGCATCTCGTACCTAACGATTGAGCTGCGCGGTGCGATCCCGCCCGATCTGCGCGAGGCCATGGGAACCCTCGTCTTCGGCTGCGACATCTGTCAGGACGTCTGCCCCTGGAACGTGAAGTTCTCGCGTGCCGCGGAGGCCGGCCCGCTTGCGCCGCGCGACGAAAACCGCGAACCCGATCTCGCGGAGCTGCTCCTCCTCAGTGAAGAACAGTTCCGCTCGCGCTTCGCACGCTCCCCCGTACGGCGCGCGAAGCGGCGCGGCTTGGCGCGCAACGCGGCGATTGCCCTCGGAAATCGGCGCGATGCACGCGACATCCCTGCGCTCGCGCATGCGTTAGAACGCGATAATGATCCCATCGTGCGCGCCCACGCCGCGTGGGCGCTTGGGCGCTTCGGACGGAACACAGCTGCGTACAGCGCATTACAACGCGCTTTAGAAAACGAGGAAGATTCTGCCGCGCGTCGCGAGATCGAACTCTCACTGCGTTGACGCAAACTCGTAGAAAAACCGTGGTTCTCGTCGCAGTCGCGCAACCGTTGCTGCATGCCCGCGACGAATACCTTTGCATTGGAAATTTCTCATTCGTGCCGTTCTTCCCCTAAGTGCGTCAAACGCAGAGAGAAAAAAACACAAAACAGCCCATCGATTTTCTCGCGCGTGTTGTTATGATGTCTGGCGCATTAAATGCCCGTGTCGAGGCGGCACGAGCTGCAAGAGATAAAGATCTCGCGGAATATTCGGCGCTTGGTAGCGCCGTTTCGTTTACATAATTGCCGTCGCCGCCCTTCATGAAGCGCTTCGATCTATCGCTGCTTGCGGTCCTGTCGTGCCTTGCGGCCTTTGTTGGTCTGCAAGCTCGCGAGACACGCGTTACCAGCGTTGAACGTGAAGGTCACGGCGAAGCGGCGGCAGTCGCGACAGCGAAAGGAGTGCGTATCGCGTTCGGCGATTCGACTACTTCGCGTCGTCCGATCACCATCCGATCGTCAGCGTCGCGAACTACGTTAGGCCCCGAGGACATCCTCCGCCGAGTGCGCGAGCGCGCCACTGGCACCTTCATCAACGACGTCATCGTTGCGCACGACTCGGCGCTGGCTCGCTGGCCAGACCGCCTGGTGAATCCGCTGCGCGTGTGGGTTCAGAACGGCGCGGCGCTGGTTGACTGGTCCGAAGAGCGCAACTCGATCGTCCGGCGCGCCTTCACCGATTGGTCCGAAACCGGTCTTCCAATCAGCTTCATGTTCGTCTTCGACTCCGCGTCGGCCGACGTGCACGTCACGTGGACCGATCACTTCAACGAGTCGATCAGCGGCAAGACGCTCTGGGCGCACAACGACAACTGGTGGATCGTTGACGCCAGCATTCAGCTCGCCGTGCATCATCGCGACGGCGCCGCGCTGGATTTCGACGCTACACGCGCAATCGCTCTGCATGAGATCGGTCACCTGATTGGACTGGACCACACGCGCGACACAACGAGCATCATGACGCCGCGTGTGCGCGTGAAAGAGCTGTCGTCGGCGGACCGCTCGACGGCGTTCCTGCTCTACTCGCTCCCGCCCGGACCGGTCGGCACGATCAACCGCCGCATCAGTTCGCGTTAGGCGGGTTAGCGCGTCCCCGTCCTACTGCGGCAACAACACAATTCGCGGCTTCTGGTTCCGGCGCGTCACCTTGAGCTCCCACGCCCCATCGCGCATGGAGTCCAGCAGCAGCTTCAGCTGCGGAATAGAAGTAACCTTGCGTCCTTTGACGGCGACGATCACGTCACCAGCGCGTATCCCCGCTTCGCGCGCCGGCGAGCCGCGCAGGACGTCGATCACGAGAATCCCTTCCTGGATTCCCAGGCCCTCTCGCGCGTCCGCCGTTAGCGGGATGAGCACGGCGCCGGCGACGAGCTGGTTTCCGCCGATCGCTCCGGCGATGCGAACGGGAGCGTAGGGCGTCGGCGGCAGCTCCGGCGTCGCGGAAGCACGGGCGCCGGGCGCAATCACGTCAACTCGCGTCTGGCTGCGCGGCAGCGCGGCAACAGGAACGCCGCTATCGACGAACACGTAGCCGAACCCGTTAGGCTTCGTTCGGAAGATTCGCAGCTTCGGCTGCATCGCTAGCACAGGTGCTCCGATGGTGAGATCGATCCACGGACACGCGGACATGAATCCTTCCGGCCGCGGCTCGACGAGTACCGTGATGGATTTGATTGCGCCGTCGCGGCGAATGCGCACAGGCAGACGCGCACCGGGTTTGAGAAGCGATGCGATGTCGACAACGCCGCTCACCATGTCGTGCTCACCGAGCGTCACGATTTCATCGCCGGACACGATCCCCGCTTTGTCGGCGGGTGAATCCGGCTCGACCGAGACGATGATGGGATACCGTCTAAATGCGTACGACGCCGACGTCGGAGACGTCGACACGTCCACATCCTCTTTGAGGTTCACGCCTAACCAGCCATCGGGACGCGGTTGCGACGCGCACATCGCCAGAAGGTGCGACTGCAGCATCTCGACCTCACCGAGCGTGCGCTCCATGCGGTCGTAGAGTCCGGCGAGCTGGGAGCGCACTGACGCGCGGTCGGTCTCACTGCTCGCGCGCCGTAACTGCTGGTTCGCGCGTTCGATCTCCATGACGAGCATGCGCTGGGACTGCGTCATCTGCTCCAGCGCCTTGCTTAACTCGACGACGGAGTCAGGCGGCTGCTGCGTACGCGCCCTCATGCGCGTCTGTTGGTGAGCCGCTGCCGGCATCGCCAGTGTGACGCTGGCGCAGATGAGCACACCTAACGACATTCGCATCATCACTTACCACCTGCCCAGGCGATTGCCGACCGGCACGACCTGCCCCATGCGGTGGAGCGTGGCGTCGCGCGCCCCAAGCGTCGACAAGTAGAACTGATTGATGAGCGGATCCTGCGGCGCCTCCTGCAGCGCCGCGCGCGTGCTGCGAGCAACGTTATCGAGAAAGGCAAGGCGAGCGCGGAAGCGATCGAACGCGTCGTCGCTGCTTAACGTGTCGTTGGCCGCGAGATACGTGGCCGCCGACGAGTAGCGCTCGTACGCGGAGTTCAAGACCTGCAATGCTTCGCCAGGCGACGAGAATTCCGACGCCGGCGACCTCGCATCGATGACCGGTGCGCTGTGGCCAACAACCAGAGCCTCGGAGTAAGACATTCCGGCCGACACGCGACCGGCATACAGACCACCCACGATGAGTACCGCTGCCGCTGCCGCCTGGCGCAGCCAGCGGCTGCTGCCTAACGCGATGTCGCGCCACAGTGCGCCGTCGCGCGAAATGATGCCGTCATGAGCCAGCCGTGCACGTAACAACGACCACTCGGTGAGTGGCGGACCAATGCGCGATCGCTCGACGCCGGCGAGGCCGGCTAAGCGTCGATATGCGGCCCGCTCGCGTGCGCACTGCGGGCACGATGCGAGATGTTCCGCTTCGTCGCGCGAAGGCTCGACATCGCCGAGCTCCGCGAGACGTTCAATAGGCAGGTGCTGCATGTTCTCCCTCAGTTCCGGCGTGGAACTCTACGACGTGGGCGAGCAAGCGCCGGAGTTTGGCTCGCGCCTTGAACAACTGTGATTTCGAGCCGCCCGGCGTGATGCCGAGCTCTCGAGCGATTTCTTCGTGCGTATATCCTTCGACGTCGTGCATAACGAATACTGTCCTCGCGCCCGGCGAGAGTTTCGCCGTCGCTTCTTCGATCGTGGCGGCCAGCAGCGTCCGATCGCTGTCGTGTTCCACGGACGCTGAGCTTTCGTCGATTTCGAACTCCACGCGCGCGAGCCGCCGGGCACTGCGCAACGCGTTGAGCGTGCGGTTCACCGCGATGCGATGCGCCCACGTGCCAAATTGGGAATCGCCGCGGTAGCTCGGCAGCGCGCGAAAGATCTGGATCCAGACTTCCTGCGCGATATCGGCGGAGAGGTCCGGATCGCCGACAAGCCGCCTAACAACAGCATCGATGTGCGGCGCGTGCTGCGCCCAAATGGCGCGCAGCGCCCGCTCATCGCCGGCGATTGCCTGCGCGATCGTTTCGTGCGTGGCCATGCGTGGAATAAGTCACTCTACGGGCGCCCGTGGTTGCCGTGAACGAGAGAACGCACGGTCGCCGAGTTCGCGCGCCATCCTGGAAGCTCTGTGCTGTCAGCTGCGAGTTAAAGAGCTTCGGGTGCAAACGGTTAACTGCCCCACCAGGTACGCAGTTACCAGCTTGAAGTGGAGGCTTTTTGCAGCTCGCAACTGATCGCTCACAGCTTCCGCCGGGAACCTCCACCTGCGCGGCCGGGCGCACTCGTCGTCGTTCGGTCCGGTTATTGAACTAGAGACCGTCACTTCGGTGACGAACCAAAGATTAG
>DATBKN010000282.1:0-8869 GCA_036555845.1 Gemmatimonadaceae bacterium
GGTTCAACTTCGATTCGCTGACAGCTGTCTCTACGGACAGCGGAACTCGCAGCATCGAGATTGTCAACGCGCTGCTGCGCTGGGCCTTTTTCACGGAGCAGAAAGCGCAACGTGCGGTTGTCATAACGGCGTCGCTCGAGGGCGCGGTACCTGGAGAGGTCATCTTCTTCTCGACAGAAGCGCCGGCGGGTGTGCGTCCTCGCCTGCGCGTGAGTTACTCGCCGCGCACCAACTTCGCGGTGCCATGATGCGCATGACCGGATTGCTCGGCCTGATGTTGTTAGGCGCCGTCTCGCTGCGCGCACAGGGCTCACTTTCGCAGCAGGGTTTCGGCTACCCGGCCGGTGGAGCCAGCGCGCGGGTAATGGGCGCCGGTGGAGCGTTTCAGGAGTTCGACCCGCGCTCTGCGCGCAACCCCGCATCGATTGGGCTCTGGGGACAGCCGGCACTGTACATGCAGTATGAACCGGAGTTTCGCCGAGTCGTCCAAGGTGGCAACTCGGAAAGCACACGCCTAACGCGATTTCCGTTGCTGTCCGCCGCGGTTCCGGCCGGCAGCAGCATGATGGTGGCTGGGTCGTCCACGACATTCCTGGATCGCTCGTGGGAGACGATCACGCGAGGATCTCAAGTCATCGGCCCCGACACGGTGGATTTTGTGGAGCGCTTCAACACAAACGGTGCCATCAACGACATGCGGCTGGCTGTCTCGCGGCAGCTTGGCGAGCGTCTGTATGTCGGTGGTGCCTTCCACGCGATCGTGGGCGGCAATCGCGTGCGCCTAACGCGCACGTTCTCCGACAGCACGACCTTCGGCGGTCTCGACGACACGCTCAAGCTGGGCTATGTCGGGACAGCCTTTTCGGCCGGTGCGATCTGGACGCCGGTACCCGTCCTTGCTTTCGCGGCATCGGCGCGTCTTGGACAATCGCTGCGCCTGACGAGCAACGACACAACGCTCGGCCGCGGCGACGTTCCCAATAGTTACAGCGGATCCGTGCGCTTCGACGGCATTCCGGGCGCGAGCCTCGCGCTGCGCGCCGAACGCACGCTCTGGTCCAGCCTCACCACGTTAGGCAGCGCCAGCGCCGTGGCAGTGGACACGTGGGACTATTCGATCGGTCTCGAGGCGACGGCCACCCCCGGCCGCGTCGCGCCGATCTTGTATCGCGCTGGCTACCGCGATCGCGGGCTTCCCTTCGTTGCGAACGGGAAAGCGATCAAGGAGCGCTCCATCACGGCAGGTGCGTCGCTGCCACTGTCTGGATCGCGAGCCGGCCTCGACTTCGCCGTGTGGCGCGCCGTCCGATCAGGGGCGGTGAGCACCGACGAGTCGGCGTGGGTGATCAGTATCGGCCTAACAGTCCGTCCCTGAGTCCGCCGCTGCCGTGAGTGACGCGCCGCTGATCCTCGTCGCGGACGATGTACCCGGCAACGTCGAATTGCTGGTGGATCAACTGACAACGCTCGGTTTCCGAACGGTCACAGCGTTCGACGGTCCCGGCGCACTCGCCGCGTGTTTCGACCATCGGCCGCAAGTTGCCATCCTCGACGTCGCGATGCCGGCTGGTTCGTTAGGCGTGGATCCCAGTGGCGCAGGCTTCGAAGTGTGCAGGCGCATCAAGCGCGATCCGCGTACATCGCGCATTCCGGTCATCTTTCTCACCGCCCTCAACGACACGATGGACCGCGTGCAGGCGATCGAGGCTGGCGGGGAAGACTTTCTCACAAAACCGCACAACAGTGTGTTGTTAGGGGCACGCGTGCGCAGCCTCGTGCGCCTGAAGGCGACGACGGATGCGCTCGAAGACTCCTATCGCAAGCTGCGCGAGCTGGAGGCGTTGCGCGAAGATCTCATGCGCATGCTCGTGCATGACCTCAAAACGCCGCTCACGAGCATCCTCGCCACGCTCGAACTGCTTGGCGACGGCGATCTCGGACTGCTCGGCGAGCGCCAGGCTCAGGCCGTGCATGACGCCGAGGAAAAGGCGGAAGAACTGCTCGCGCTCGTGGAAGAGATTCTCGAGCTGCGCCGCATGGAAAGCGCCGAGATCGTGCTGGACCTCGTGCCGTTGCGACCGGACGAGCTTTTGAACGAAATCGTGCGCGACTGGGAGCGGCGCCTGGAGCACGAAGGTGCGCAAGTAACACTCCACGTTGCGCCTGACGCACCGGTCTTCCGCGCAGACGCACGACTCCTCAAGCGTATAATCGGCAATCTGCTCGAGAACGCGCTCACGCACGGCGGGCGCGGCGTCCGCGTGACGCTCGGCGCGCGGCGTGACCCGAATGGTATCCGGATTGTGGTCGACGACGACGGCCCCGGGATTCCCAAGCACGAGCGCGAGACGATCTTCTCCCATTTCACAAGCGTTAGGCGGCCCAACTCGACGCGGCGCGGCACGGGGCTCGGCCTCGCCTTCTGCCGCATTACGATCGCCGCACACGGCGGACGCATCTGGGTCGAGGATGGACGCGAGGGGGATCGCGGGAGCTCATTCCAGATCGTCCTTCCACTGGAGCCCAGGAGCGTCGGAAACGGCGCACCCGCGCATCGCTCGTGACGCCGCGCGTCTATCTCCGCACATTCGGCTGCCGCGCAAATCAGTACGACAGTGAGGCGGTGCGTGCCCTCGTGGAGAGCTCTGGTGGCGTCATCGTTGACAGCGTAGAAGAAGCGACCGTCGCTGTATTCAATAGTTGCGCTGTCACTGCCGCCGCGGAGTCCGAGCTCAGGCGCAGCATACGTCACGCCGCCCGCGCGAATGCCAATCTCGAGAGCGTCGTCATGGGCTGCGCGGCTGCGCGCGACAGCGGCGTGATCACGGCACTTCCGAGTGTGGCGCATGTCATCCCGGGCGCGGACATGCCGGCGATTGCGGCCGCGTTAGGCGTCGCCCGAAAGCCCGCGGTGGCGCGAGCACAATCAGGCACACGCGCTCTCCTGCGAATTCAGGATGGCTGCGACGAGCACTGCACCTTTTGCGCGACGACACTGGCGCGCGGTGCCAACCGCTCGCGGCCAATTTCCGAGTTGGTCGTCGAAGCCGCGGCGCTCGCCGAGCGGCATCCCGAGATCGTGCTCACCGGGATTCACATCGGCACGTATGGCGCTGACATCGGCACCACGCTAGGCGCGCTCGTCGAGGCGCTCGTAAACGAGGTGCCTGTCGTGCGTTTTCGCCTGTCATCGCTCGAAGCAACGGAAGTGGACGCGCGAGTGCTGGAGTTTTTCGGCGAGCCGAGTCGCCTGGCTCCGCACCTGCACGCGCCGCTGCAGTCCGGTTCCGATCGCCTGCTCAAACGCATGGGACGCCACTGGTACACGGCCCGTTCGTACGCCTGTGCGGTGCAGCGCATCGTCGAGCGGCGTCCTGTCTTCGCGCTAGGCGCCGATATCATTGCGGGCTTTCCCGGCGAAACGGCCGACGACCATCGCCTGACCTGCGCGCTTGTCGAAGAGCTGCCGTTCACGTATCTGCACGTCTTTCCATTCTCGCTGCGCCCAGGAACTGCCGCTGAGCGCCTTCCCGGTCATGTTGCGGCTCCGGCAATTCACGACCGCGCGGCTGAGCTTCGTGAACTGGCTAACACAAAACGCAGTGCGTACGTGGCATCACGCGCTGGAGGCCTCGGAGACGTGGTCGTTGTCCGTGGTGATGCTCGCGAGGGGCTCACTGAGGACTATCTTGAGGTGCGCCTGGACGGTGAGCCGCTGCCACGCGGCACACGTGTCACCGGACGCCTCTTTCTCGATGGCGCCATTCTCAGTGCAAGCCCAGTGATATCGTCAACTGCCGAGCCCCAGCCCCTGGCCGCAAGCCCATAACGCCTAACGAATGAACTCGGGTCCGACGGTCTACATCGAGACGTACGGTTGCCAGATGAACGTGAGCGACACCGAGCTGATGCTCGGCACGCTCGCCGCCGCGGGCTATCAGCACGTCCAGGATCCGGATGGCGCCGATCTCATTCTCGTGAACACATGCGCCATTCGCGATCACGCGGAGCAACGCGTGATTGGCCGTTTGGGTGATCTCAAACGCCGCATGAAGAGCGACAGCGTTGTGGGAGTCACTGGCTGCATGGCGCAGCGCCTCGGCCCACGACTGCTACAGCGCGCGCCGCACGTGAGCCTTGTCGTAGGTCCCGACGGATATCGCGCTCTTCCGACGCTCGTGGCAAACGCGCGCGGCGGCCAGCGAGCGGCCGTGACGACGTTCGATCTCGAGGAGCATTACGAGGACTTCACGCCGAAGCGATTCGATAAGGTACGCGCGTGGATCCCCGTCCAGCGCGGCTGCGACTACAAATGCACGTACTGCATCGTGCCGATGACTCGCGGACCGGAGCGCAGTCGCAAGCTCGCCGACGTGGTGCGCGAGGCGGAGCGCATCGTCGCTGACGGCATCGGCGAAGTCACACTGCTCGGCCAAACCGTCAATTCATACAATGACGGCGAACACGATTTCGCCGACTTGCTGCGCGCCGTGGGTGCCGTGCAGGGCATCCGTCGCCTGCGTTTTACATCGCCGCACCCTAACGATTTTTCAGACCGGGTCATCGAGGCGATGGCCACGGTGCCTGCGGTCTGTGAGCACGTGCACCTGCCCATGCAGAGCGGATCGTCGCGAGTTCTCAAGCGCATGCTGCGGCGCTACTCGCGCGACGAATACCTGCGCACTGCCGAACGCTTGCGCGCGGCCATCCCGAAGATCTCGCTCACGACCGACATCATCGTGGGGTTCCCCGGCGAAACAGAAGCGGACTTTGATGAAACGGTGTCCGCCGTGCGCGAAGTCGGCTTTGATGACGCCTTCACCTTCATTTTTTCGCCGCGCGAAGGCACTCCGGCGACACGAATGCCAACGTCCGAAAGCGTCCCCGATTCGGTGGCGTCGGCGCGTTTGGAGCGTCTAATCGCAGTAGTGCGTTCTGTTGCCCGCGAGCGGAATCTCGCGCTTCTCGGGCAGCGCCGAGAGGTTCTCGTCGAGAAGTGGGCGAAGCGCGGTGAGCTACTGCAATCTCGTACGCGAGATCACAAAACCGTGCTCGTACCCGGCGACGATACGATGATCGGTCGGTACGTCACCGTCGAGCTGACGGGTACGACCGGATCGACATTCACCGGCGCCCCAGTGGCAGAGCGAGTCTTGTTGCCCATGGCCGGATGATCAACGCGATCGAAGAAGTCGTACGCGAAGTGTACGCGCAGGTACGCGAGCGCGAGGCGGGTGAGGGCTTTTGTCACTGCCCGCAATGCGAGGATGACGTGATTCGGCACACGATGAACCATCTTCGTCCGCGCTACGTTGGCACGCCGGTCGGTGCCGCCGTAACGCGCGCTGCCCTGGCGTTGGAGCAGACGCGCGCGGAGGTGGCCGTTGTCGTGCTCGACGCGATGCACCTCGTGGCGAAGAACCCGATGCATAACGAGCCAGTGAGGTCGTAGGTCTTAGCTCTTAGCTCTTAGCTACGGCCCGGGGTGCGGAGGCCTAAGACCTAAGAGCTAAGAACTAAGAGCTTGCCAACAGTCGCTGTTCTTTATGTGCTTATGGCCGCTGGACTCTTAATCGGGTTCGGCGGCGCGGCGTTTTGGGGTCTCGCACTGTGCGGATCCGGCGTCGCGTGGGCTTGCTGGCGCCGATCGCGCGACGTGGCGCTGTTCGCCTTGCTCGGTTCTGGCGCGATCGCCTGGGCCGACGCGTCGCGACGCATGGAGAGTGAGTGCCTAACGCGCATCGCGCTGGCGCAGACGTGGCACGTAGACCTTTCGGGCGATCCTGCCGGCTCGTGGTGGCGTGGCCGCTGGGTCGACGGTTCCTGTCGAACGCCAGTCAGCGTCCAGGTCAAGCAAGGAAGTGTCCGTTCAGGGAGCCGGGCGAGCGTGGAAGGGGACCTGGTTCGACTTGGTGATCGCATCCAGCTGCGCGATGCCAGTGTCAGCGAGATCAGCCCTCCTTCGCTGCTGGAGCGCGCGCGAACGCGTTCCGGCGCTTCGATCGACAGGCTGTATCCCAGGCACCGCGCCCTGGTTCGTGCGCTCCTCATCGCCGAGCAGGGAGACATCGAGCGCAGCGTGCGGGACGCCTTCGCGGACTCGGGTCTCGTGCACATGCTGTCGGTGTCGGGACTGCACGTGGCGATCATCTTCGCGGCCATCGAGCTGCTCTTCGCCGTCATGCGCCTGCCGCCGCGCGGGGTCGCAGCAGGGGCCCTCGGCCTAACGGCGGCGTATGTGGCGATGATCGGGGCACCGGCGCCCGCTGTGCGAGCCGCCGTTATGCTCGGCGCAGGCGCGATATCGCGCGTGATTCAGCGACCGACATCGGGGTGGGCGATCGTCGCGCTCGGCGGATTGCTGCCGCTGGCCGAGCCATCCACGGTGCGCGACCTCGGCTATCAGCTCAGCATGGCTGGGATCGTGGGGCTCGTGGCCTCTGGCAGCGCCGGCCAGCGCTGGATCCCTGGCAGCCTAACGGGTTGGCGAAAGACGCTGGCGACGAATTTTCTCACGACAACACTCGCATGCGTAGCGACAATGCCGATCTCGGCGTACGCGTTCGGTCGCACGAGTCTCGTGGCTCCCGCGAGCAATCTCGCGATGAACCCCCTGGTCACGCTGCTGCAGCCGGCGCTCTTCCTGTCGCTGGTGCTTGCGCCATTCGATTCGCTCGCTCGTCTCGTGGCTGATGGATCCGCTGTACTCCTCGACGCCTTTTCGTTAGGCGCGACGTGGTTTGCCCGCGTTCCCCACGCGACGCTCGAGATAGGGTTCACGCCGATCGGCGGCGCGGCTCTCGTTATAGCATCGGTCGCTGTGCTCATTGCTGCACTCAGCCGACATCCCGCGCGACCGTTCGTATTCGCTCTCGCCGCGTCGCTCGTGCTCGCGTGGAGTCCCATGCTCCCCAAGAACGGCGCGGTCGAGTTGCACATGATCGACGTAGGCCAAGGGGACGCGCTCGCGCTGCGTGCCAGAGATGGCTCCTGGGTCTTGTTCGACGCGGGCGATTCGTGGCGCAGCGGCGACGCCGGCGAGCGCGCCGTGCTGCCGTACCTCAAGAGGCGTGGTGGCAGGGTGCGCGCATTCGTACTCTCGCACGCGCACGACGATCACGTGGGCGGCGCAGCGACTTTGATGAAACGCGCGCGTCCGGAGGAGTTCGTCGACGGCGGGTACGTCACGGCAAGCGGGAGCTATCGCGCGGCGCTGATTGCGGCGCAGCACTACGGTGTGCGCTGGTGGCGCAGCCATCCGCGGGATTCGCTGATCGTGCCTGGCGCGTCCATCCGGCTGCTCGCTCCGGACTCGGCATGGGCCGTCCAGCTGGGGGACCCTAACGAGGCGAGCGTCGTGGCGCGCATCGACGTCGGCTGCTGGCGCGCGCTCATGACAGGTGACGCCGAGTCGGGAGAAGAGCAGTGGTTGCTTCGGAATTACGGAGCGATGGAGCTGACGGCCGACGTGCTCAAAGTCGGGCATCACGGGAGTGAGACAAGCTCGACGCCGCCTTTCCTCGATGTCGTGCGGCCGCGAGTCGCTCTAGTTTCTGTCGGTGAGGGGAACACGTATGGTCATCCATCGAACGATGTCATGCGAACGTTGGAAACTCGTCAGGCACAGGTGCTGCGGACCGATCGCGACGGCAATGTCGTGGTTCGGTTCGAGCGCGATCGGCTAACTATCGAGGCGAACGGAGAGCGATGGCGCTATTCGGGTGGGCAGCGAAACTGTTCGGCGAGCCGATAGATCTGAACCCGCGGCTGCTGCGCGACTTTCCGGAACTGGGCTCGGCGCGATATCGCCGTGGCGGTGCGCCACCGCATGTCGGCGGATGGTGTCTCGGCGCGCGATCGGTGGCCGCGATCGCGCTGGGCCGAACGGTCTGGATCGCCCGCGAAGCGGACCTAAGGCCCGATCTGCTGCTACACGAACACGCCCACGTGGAGCAGTGGCGTACGGTGCCCTGGTTCGCCGTCCGTTACGTATGGGAGTCCGTACGCCGGGGATACGTCAACAACCGGTTCGAGATTGCGGCGCGTCAGGCAGCCGATGCGCGCCTGCAAGCGTCAGAGCGCTCTCGCTAGGCAACTAACGACGCTGGTCGTTCGGGGCCTTTCATGGGTAACACGCGAGCGGTTCACGTTGTGTCAGCGCTTGTTACGCTTGTCACAGATCGCATGCACCCGGGTTAAGTTAGCTGCGTCCAAAAATGGACAGCGCTCCGCAGCCCCAACGCGCGGAGCGGAGTTTACCACCCACCGGAGGATTCGTATGCACCTGTCTGTGCGCATGGCAGGCGCGTTACGGCGTTCCCTCCTGGGAGCGTTGCCCATGTTCTTCGCGAGCTCTGTGTTCGCGCAGACCGGCACCGTGACCGGGAAAATCGTCGATCGCGCGTCCAGCCAACCCGTCGCTGATGCCAGAGTTTTTGTCACTGGCACTGCACTGGAGGTTTCCTCGAATGCGCAGGGAGACTACCGGCTAGTCAACGTACGTCCCGGGCGAGCGCAGATCGTCGTGCTCAGACTCGGGTATCGTGCGGCGCAGGACACCGTGACAGTCGTCGCGGGTCAGACCCTAACGAAGAACTTCGAGCTGAGCCAATCCCTAACGACACTTGCCGACGTCGTCGTCACGGGAACGGCGGGGAATCAGGAACGCCGCGCGCAGGCCGCGCAGGTGGCGAGCGTGCCCACCGCAGAATTGGTAAGCACGATCCCGACAGTCAAAGATGTAAACAGTCTACTGCAGTCGCGTATTCCCGGCATCGCGGTCAGTTCGTCGTCCGGCTCAGCCGGCACGAATCGACAGATCCGGATCCGCGGCGCGGCGTCGATCAACCTATCTAACGAGCCGCTCATC
>DATBKN010000283.1:0-1914 GCA_036555845.1 Gemmatimonadaceae bacterium
ATAGACATGTCGGCGACATCGGAGGGGGGCAAGGCGGTATTCGGTGAGTCGAGCAGCGATCGGACGATCGCCAGCGCCGCGATCGCGGCGGTCTCGAATCGTAGGATATTGCCCCCCAGTCTCACTGCCTGGAAGTGAGCCGCGACGAGCGTCGCGACCTCACTCGCCTCGAGACCGCCTTCCGGGCCGACTGCTATTGTCACTGGCGCGGAGATGTGCGAAAGCGATGCGATGCTCGTCTCCGCTCCTGGATCGAGCACGAGACGCGGTCCTTGCGGCAGCGCCGTCAGGGCGCGATCGAGCGATGCGTCGGGATGGAGCTGCGGCAACCACGTGCCACCGCTCTGCTCCAGTGCGCTCACCATGCGCGCGCGCAAGCGTCCCTGGAACATCATCCCCTCTCCGCGCGGCTTCACACTGCGCGAGCGGCGCCAAAGCACGGGCCGCCAACTCGTGGCGCCAAGCTCCGCGACTTTCTCGCCTAACCAGAGCATCCTGTCGCGATCGGCGATCGGCACGAGCAGATGCACACTCGGCGGCGGCAAATGCGCCAGCACTTCGTCGATCTCGATATTCGCCGACGACGTCCCTGATTTCGTGACGCGGCCGTGCGCTCGGTGCCCGATGCCGTCCAACACGACTACGCGGCTGCCGACGGATAGTCGCAGGGCGCGCAAGTGGCGCGCGACGGCCTCGCCTAACGAGATAGTCGCGCCAGGCTCCAGCGCCTCATCGGCGCAGAAGAAGGCCGCTAAGCCGCGGCCGTAGCCACCGTCCACCAATCGTCCTCGCTCCACTCGTCCAGGATCTGCCAGCCGTTCGTTGCGAGCGCGCGCAAGAAATCGCCTTTTTCACTCGATAGCACACCGCTCAAGATGGCGCGGCCGTCTCGCGTGAGCGAGGCCTTCATGATAGGCAGCAATTCGACGAGAACGGATGAGATGATATTCGCGAGAATCAGTTGCACCGGCGCAACAAGCGGCAATAGCGCGAACGCGTCACCTTCGACGAGATGAACCAACTCAGTGACGCCGTTGACGCGCACGTTCGCCGTCGCGTTGCCGAACGCATCAGCGTCTGATTCGATGGCGTAGACGCGCGCGGCGCCAAGTTTAGCTGCCGCGATCGCTAAGACCGCGCTGCCAGCACCCAGATCGGCGACGACGTCGCCGCGATGAATGATTCGCGGAAGGAGACGCAACACACCGCGCGTGCTCGCGTGATCACCTGTGCCAAACGCCATCCCCGGATCGATCACGATCGTCCGTCGCGGATCGAATCCATTGGCGAGCCACGGAGGGGCGACAGTGAAAGCGCCGGCGTCATGCGCTTGCACGCGCGAGCGCCATGCCACGCTCCAATCCTCATCCGCGATCGGCCCCTCGCTGATCGTCGCCGTCGGATCGGCCGCCAGCACCGCCGAGCGCACCTGGACGAGATCGGCCGTTTCTCGAAAGTGCGTGACGATGGCAGCACCGTCTTCGACGATCGCCTGCGCACCGCGCGCAAAAAGGGCCGCGACGATCGCGTCGCGGCCCGATGCATTCTCGCCCGGCAGTATGCGAACCGCCGACCAGGTCACGCGCCTAACGCTTCCTTCATGCGCGTCCAGAACCCTTTCTCTCGGGGGTGATCAGGAACGCGCTGCATCGTCGCAAGCTGCGCAATGAGCGCTTCTTCTTCAGGCGTAACCGAATCCGGCGTCCACAGCTGCACGCGCACGTGCAGGTCGCCGATGCCGCCACCGTTCACGCGCGGCAGACCGCGGCTGCGCAGCTGCAGCATCTGGCCGCTCTGCGTACCGGCTGGAATGCGCACACGCAGCGTCCCGTGAACGGCCGGAACCTCCACGTCAGCGCCTAACACGAGTTGCGGGTACGACACGAGCACCTCGGTGTACAGATCTTCGCCGTC
>DATBKN010000284.1:0-10572 GCA_036555845.1 Gemmatimonadaceae bacterium
GGTGCCCGGTGTGCGTCCCACGATCGAGCTGCAAATGCTGCGTCCGCTGAGCGTCGCGGGGGGCGCCGGGAGCGCGGCGGCCGGCGCCCAGGGCGCCTCGCCCGAGTTGCGCGTGGAGATCGGCACACTGTCGGACGTCGGCTGCGTGCGCGAAGTGAACGAAGACAGCATCCGCGTCATTCAGCCGCCTGACCCTAACGAGCTTGCCATGCGCGGCATCCTCGTTGTCGTCGCCGACGGCATGGGTGGGCACAACGCCGGCGAGATTGCGAGCCGGCTAGCCGTCGAAGTCGTCGTGCAACGCTACGCGGACGAGACGAAGGAGCCAGGCAAGGCGCTCGCGCGTGCGATCGAGCAGGCAAATCGCGTCATCATCGACGCCGCATCCAGGGATGCCCGCTACACCGGAATGGGAACGACGTGTACGGCTCTCTTGCTGCGCGGCGGCCTTGCGTACTGCGCCCACGTCGGCGACAGCCGCCTGTACCTCGTGCGCGGCAACGACATCTTTCTGATGACCGAGGACCACTCGGCCGTCATGGACCTGGTGAGGCAGGGGACTATCACCGCAGACGAGGCGCGCCATCATCCCGACAAGAACGTGATCGTGCGCGCGTTAGGCGGGCGCGCCGACGTCGAGGTGGCGATGTGGGAGAAGCCACTTTCGGTGCGCCCGGGAGACACGTTCCTCATGTGCTCGGACGGTCTCTATGACCTGGTGGAGGACAACGAGCTGTACGACGCGCTGCGCGGCGCGTTGCCGCAGCTCGCGTGCGAGCGTCTTGTGGAGTTGGCGCGGCAGCGGGGCGGCCCCGACAACATCACCGTGGGGATCATCAGCATGACCGATACGGCAGCGCCGTCAGGGAACGCGCTCAAAGCCACGCGAGCCATCGAGGTCGCCCGGTGATCGGTACCACGGTCGGCAACTACCGCATCGTCGAAAAACTCGGCGACGGGGGCATGGGTACCGTGTATCGCGCCGTCGATCAGATGCTCGATCGCGAAGTCGCGATCAAAGTCCTGCGCCCGGAACTCACGCGTCAGTCATCGCTCAACGAGCGTTTCCGTTCAGAAGCGATCGCGATGGCGCGCGTCAGTCACCCCAACATCGCGACGCTGCACGGGCTCGAACGCCACGGCGAAGATCTGTACATGATCATGGAGTACGTGCGCGGCGAGACGCTGGAGCACGTCGTTCAGCGCAGCGGCCGGCTCGACTGGCGTCGCGCGGCGGAGATCCTAACGAGCGTGCTCGAGGCGCTGGATCACGCGCACGACATGGGCGTCGTGCATCGCGACATCAAGCCGGCGAACATCATGATGACGCGCGCCGGCGCCGTTAAAGTCATGGACTTCGGGATCGCGCGGATGGTGGGTCGCAGCCGGCAGACACAATTCGGGCACGCCGTCGGCACGCCGATGTACATGGCGCCCGAACAGCTGCGCGGCGAGGACGTCGATGGGCGCACCGATCTGTACGCCGTGGGCGCGATGCTGTTCGAGCTTGTCACCGGCCGCATGGCCTTCGAGGCTGACAGTGACTACAAGCTCATGCTGATGCAGCTGAACGACCCGCCGCCGACTCCGAGCAGCATCGAGAGCGACGTACCGGCGTCTGTCGATCGGATCGTGTTGCGCGCCATGGAAAAGAAAGCGGAAGCGCGCTTCGCGAGCGCGTCAGCCTTTCGGGCCGCGCTTCAGGACGCGTTGCGCGACGCTCCTTCGGCCAAAGTATCGGATCCGTCACGCGCCGCGGCGCTGCCAGCCACGCGCTTTGCCGCTCCGGCAGCGACGCCGCAACCGACGCCGGTCGCGGCGAGCAGTAGCGACGTCGCGGCGACGCGGCTGGCACCGCCGTCAGTACCGGCGGGACGCGGGAACACGCAACGGATGACAGCGACCGAAGAGAGTCGCGTCCCCGCACGCAGCTCCTCCGGCTCGGCGCTCGACAAGCTGTCGCCTAACGCGCGTGAGCGGCTGCGCGACTGGCGCACGTGGGCCATCGCTGCCAGTCTTTTCGTGGCAGCGGGGATGTTGGCATTGGCGATGAAGCCAACCAGCGGAGCCGGTGGCAGTGCAGCCGCCGACACCGCCGCCGCGGTACGGCCTAACGTCACGACGTCGCAGGTCGCGGCAATTCCCAGTCCACCAAGCACGGACACTGCCACGGTGGGGGCGCTACCGCCCCCAAAGGATTCTCAGCGCACTGCCGATCCCCCGCCGGGTAGGATCGAGGCCATTCCGCCGCAGGTCACGCCCGTCGACCCAGAGCCGCGTCAGCCACGCGTTAACCAAAGCAAGAACCGCAACGTCGCCGGCGGCGCGGGTTCAAGCAGTGCGGCTAGCAGTGCCAAGAGTCAACCACGGACGGCCCCCGTCGACAGCACTTCTGTGAGAACGGCGCCTCCGGCCGAGCCACCAAAGGACGTGAAAGCCGATCCTCCGGCGAACGAGCCCGAGGAGTCTGCCGAAACCTCACGCGGCAGGATCGCCGAGGCGATTCACGTCTTCACGAACGCCGTCAACTCAGGAGCCGCCGCCGACGTCGATCGTCTGTTGCGCGGCCCTGACGCAGCGCGAGCGCGCTTTGTAGAGCTCGTGCGCGAAGGGCGCCTAACGATGACGGCTGTGCCGGATGGGGCACCGGATGCGCGCGGCGGTGAGGCCAGCGTGCCGTTCGAGGCGCGCGTCACGTGGCGCACGCCCTTCGGTTCGGTGCGACGCGGCGCAATGTCGATGCAGGCTGACCTCTCGCGCAGCGGCCGCGCGTGGCGGCTGGCAACGGTACGCATCCTGCGCCCGATCGACCTCAAGTAGTTACCTGTCGGCGGGTGCGCGGCGCCATCTACAACGGTCTGGACGCACGCCCGCACAGATGCCTGACAAGCATTCTGTTGCCAAAGCGGTGGCGACGGCCCAGTATCACGGCTCAGCCCCCATCCTGAAGGGAGAACGTATGAAGATCGTGTATAAAGCGATTCTCGCGCTTGCTCTGCCTGTGAGCCTCACCGCACAGGCGCCAGCTGGCGCGCAGGCGAATCCGATCACGGCGGCATTCAAAGCTCGAATCATGGCTCAGCACCGGAACCTCGCCCAAGCATTCGATTCGATTCCCGAGGCCAAGTTCTCGTTCAAGCCGACGCCAGCACAACAAACCATCGGCTTCATCGCGCAGCATCTGGCGAACGACAACTATTTCTTTTGCAACCAGTTTGGTGCGACGAAGGAGGCTCGGGCGGCAGAGGACAGCACGACTGCCGACTCCATCAAGGCCACGTGGCCAAAGGCGAAGCTCGTCGCGAAGCTCAAGGAGTCGTTCGCCTACTGCGCGAAGGCGTTGGATCAAGTGGACGATTCCAAGCTGGCAGACCAGGTGACGCTCACGTTCAACAACAACACGCGGCAAGTGGCGCGCGCGAACATGTTGCTTGGTCACGCGCTCGACCTGACAGATCATTACAGCCAGATCGCGAATTACATGCGCTTGAACAACATGCTGCCGCCGACAGCGCTGCCGCGGCCGAGACCGGACTAGCGCCGCAAGACTGAACTGAAGGACTCAGCCGTCAGCTGCTGTCAGCTGGCGGCTGTTTGCTGTTAGCCGACAGCTTTGGTTGCCCTTACCAAACCCTGGGCCGCGCCTTAGTGTCAAACCTATACATAGACGTGAAAGGTATAGGTCCGTATGAGCGAATCACCCGCTCCGCTACTCGCCGGAACGCTGGATCTTCTGATCCTGAAGACGCTGTCAGTGGGAACGCTGCACGGCTACGCGATCGCGCAGCACATCAAGCGTCTCTCGCGCGACGTGCTGCGAATCGAAGAAGGTTCGCTCTATCCTGCGCTGCAGCGCATGAAGGTGAAGGGGTGGATCGCGTCCGAATGGAAGACGTCGCCCACCGGGCGTAAGGCGCGCTACTACAAGCTCACCGCTGCCGGGCGCAAGCAGCTGGGCCAAGAGGAGTCCGACTTCGAGCGATCAGTCGCGGCGATCGCTCGCGTGCTGCGGAGCGCCGAGTCATGACGCTGCGCGAGATCTGGCTGCGCCTAACGGCGTGGATGCGGCGCGAGGGTTTGTCGCAGGAGCTGGCTGAAGAACTTCAAGCGCACATCGATCTGCTCGCGCGTGACTTCGAACGTGAAGGGATGTCGCGTGCAGAGGCGATTGCCGCGGCCCGCAGGCAGCTCGGCAACGTCGGCGTTCTGCGTGAAACGAGCCGTGACTACTGGGGTTTCCCGGCAATAGAAGCCGTGCTGCAGGATTTGCGATACGCCGTCCGCGGCCTCGTGCGCGCGCCAGGCTTCACAGTAACGGTAGTAATCACGTTAGGCCTCGGGATTGGTGCCAACGCGGCGATGTTTGCCGTCATCGACAGGCTCATGTTTCGGCCACATCCGTACATGCGAGATCCCGATTCGGTGAACCGCGTGTACTTCCAGACTTGGCGGCGTGACAGGCGCCTAACGTATTCCACGATGCCGTATACGCGTTACCTCGACCTAACGCGCAACACGACCTCCTTCGCACAGGTTGCGGCGATCTCAGAGTGGCGCCTCGCCGTCGGCATCGGGCAAAACACACGCGTGCGGAAGGTCGCCGGTGTGAGCGCCTCCTTCTTCGGCTTCTTCGACGTAAAACCGGCGCGCGGTCGCTTCTTCGGCGCGTGGGAAGATGTGACTCCGCTGGGATCGACTGTCGCCGTGCTGAGCTACGGACTCTGGCAGTCGGAATTCGGTGGCCGGGACACGATTGGGGAGCAACTCCAGATCGGCGCTATGCCGTACACCATCATTGGTGTGGCGCCGAAAGGATTCGTGGGCGCTGTGAGCGGTCGCGTGCCAGAGCTGTTCGTTCCTGTAACCACAATCCCGGCGAACATCGAGCCTTGGAGCCGCGACACGTACTTCACGTTATACAACTGGGATTGGGTAGACATGCTCGTGCGCCGGAAGCCGGGCGTGTCCGAGGCCGCCGCAAGCGCCCAGCTCACGACGGCGTACATCCGAAGCCGCAACGCGCAGCGCGCAAGCAACCCGCGCTTGCTCTCGGACTCGATCGCGAAGCCACGCGCGATCGCCGATGCAGTGCGCGACGCGGCAGTGGATCCAGGACCGGAGTCGCGGGTGCTGCTTTGGGTGAGCGGCGTCGCGTTCATCGTGCTTCTGATCGCCTGCGCCAACGTCGCTAATCTCATGCTCGCGCGTATGCTCCGGCGGCGACGCGAGATCGCGCTGCGCGTCGCGTTAGGCGTGCGCCGCGGCCGACTCGTCGTGCAATTCCTCGTGGAAGGCGTTCTGCTCTCCGTGCTCGGCGGCGTGGCCGCCCTGTTCGTTGCCCAGTGGGGTGGTGCCGGCATCCGTGCGCTCCTGCTGCCGGAAGGTTCGGCGTTCAACATGGCGACGGATTGGCGTACGATGGCTGTCGCCGGCGCGTGCGCACTCGTCGCGGCGTTGCTGACGGTCATCGGCCCAGCGCTACTAGCTACGCGTGCGAACCTGTCGGCGACGTTAAAAGCCGGGGTACGCGAAGGGACGTACAGGTCCTCGCGTCTGCGTTCGTCGCTGCTCGTTATGCAGGCGGCGCTATCCGTCGCGCTGCTCGTGGGCGCCGGTCTGTTCGTGCGCAGTCTCACCAATGTGCTGAACATTCCGCTCGGGTACGACGCCAGTCGCGTCATTGACATATACCCGGACTTCCGCGGGCTCGAGCTGGACAGCGCGTCGCACGTGGCCGTTAGGCGTCGCTTGCTCACGACGGCACAAGAGATCCCGGGTGTAGTGGCTGCGGCGCGCGTGAATAGCCGCATATTCGGCACAAGCACAGCTGCCCTACGCGTCCCGGGAATCGACTCTGTGCAGCGACTTGGACGCTTCAACCTGCAGATCACAACGCCCGGATATTTCGCCGTTATGCGGACTCGCATACTGCGTGGTCGTGGATTCGACAGCCGCGACGGCGAGGGCTCGGTTCCAACGGTCGTCGTCAGCCAGGCGATGGCGCGAGCACTATGGCCGGGGCACGAGGCACTTGGGCAGTGCATTCAGGTGAGTTGGAATTCGATGGAGCAGATCGAGAATCCGCCGTGCACTACGGTGATCGGGATCGCCGAGGATGCGGCATACCAGGACGTTACAGACGACGAACGGTTCGTGTATTACCTGAATGTCGATCAGCTCGATCCGGGATGGATCTCGTCGATACTCGTTAGGATGGCAGGTGCAGGCGACATCGAGCCCGAGGTCGAACGCGTGCGGCGCGCGATGCAAGCGGCAATGCCCGGCCTGGGTTTCGTTGTCGTGCGTCCACTGCAAGAGGTCGTCGACGATCGGCGTCGAAGCTGGCGCCTCGGCGCGACGCTATTCGTGGCGTTCGGTGGTCTCGCGCTGGTCGTTGCGGCCGTTGGATTGTACGGTGTGATCGGCTACAACGTGGCGCAGCGGATGCACGAGCTTGGGGTGCGCATCGCGTTAGGCGCTCGTTCGTCGGTGATCCTGCGTCTGGTGCTTTCGCAAGGGCTGGCATTCGCGGCGGCTGGTGCGGCGATCGGACTCGCGCTCGCGATGGCCGCGTCGCGCTGGATCGAGCCGCTGCTGTACAAACAGTCGCCGCGCGACCCTTTGACATATGCTGCCGTGGCTATTGCTATGGGCATCGTGGCGGTCTTGGCGGGTGCGCTGCCGGCGTGGCGAGCGGTGAGAGCGGATCCCAACCGCGCGCTCCGCGCCGAATAACCTAGAGATCCGAGCGAACCGTGGCTGCCATCGATCGTGTACAGCGGAGAGCCGAATCATGACACCGCGTGAGATCTGGCTGCGCCTAACGTCGTGGCTGCGGCGCGACGATCTGTCCCAGGAGCTTGCCGAGGAGTTGCAGGCACACGTCGATCTGCTCGCGCGTGACTTCGAACGTGAAGGGATGTCGCGCGCAGAGGCGATTGCGGCGGCCCGCAGGCAGCTCGGCAACGTCGGCAGGTTGCGCGAGTCGAGCCGCGACTACTGGGGTTTCCCGGCGATAGAAGCGGTGCTGCAGGATTTGCGATACGCTGTCCGCGGCCTCGTGCGCTCTCCCGGCTTCACGACGACGGTGGTCGCCACGTTAGGCCTCGGGATCGGTGCCAACGCGGCGATGTTTGCCGTCATCGACAGGCTGATGTTTCGGCCCTACCCGTACATGCGAGATCCGGATTCGGTGAACCGCGTGTACTTCCAGGTCTCGAGACGCGACCGCCGCCTAACGTTTTCTATGCTGCCGTATACGCGGTATCTGGATCTCCAGCGCAACACGAGCTCCTTTGCGCTTGTCGCGGCACTCTCTGAGGAACGCCTTGCCGTAGGCACAGGTCAGGATACGCGTATACGGAAAGTCGCTGGCGTAAGCGCGTCGTTCTTCGACTTCTTCGACATACGCCCAGCCCTCGGTCGCTTCTTTAGCGCGGCCGAGGACGTGACTCCGCTGGGATCCCCAGTTGCCGTGATTAGCCACGGATTCTGGCAGTCGGAATTTGGAGGGCGCGACGTCATCGGCGAGCAGTTGCAGATCGGCTCACTCGTTTACTCCATTATCGGTGTCGCTCCGAAGGGCTTCGTCGGAGTGGTGAGGGGCGGAGCGGCCCAGCTGTGGGTTCCTATCACAACGATTCCGGCGAATATCGCCGAGTCGTACCGCAGCACGTACTTCACGTCCTATGACTGGGAATTCACGGACATGATCGTGCGGCGGAAGCCGGGTGTATCAGAGGCTGCTGCGAGCGCCGACCTAACTTCCGCGTTTATCCGAAGCCAAAACGCAGAACGCGCCATCGACCCGCGTGCGCTCCTCCCCGACTCGATCACGAAGCCGCAGGCGATCGCCGGCGCCACGCGCGATGCGGCGGGTCCCGATCCAGGGCCCGAGGCGCGTGTCCTGCTCTGGGTGAGCGGTGTGGCGCTGATCGTCCTCCTGATCGCCTGTGCCAACGTCGCGAACCTGATGCTCACGCGCGTGCTGCGCCGCCGCCGTGAGATCGTGCTACGACTCGCGTTAGGCGTCCGCCGCAGTCGACTCGTGACGCAATTCCTCGTAGAAGGCATGCTGCTCGCGGCGTTCGGAGCCATCGCCGCGATTATCATCGCGCAATGGGGTGGGGCAGCAATCCGCACGCTGCTTCTCCCGGAAGGGTCGTCGTTCAGTCTGTTCAGTGACTGGCGCACGATGGCTGTCGCAGGCATCTGTGCGCTCGGCGCGGCTCTTCTCAGCGTCCTCGGTCCCGCGTTCATGGCCACACGATCCAACCTGTCGGAGACATTGAAGGCCGGTGTGCGCGAGGGCACGTATCGGTCGTCGCGTCTTCGCACGTCGTTGCTCGTTATGCAGGGAGCTCTCTCCGTCGTTTTGCTGGTCGGCGCGGGACTGTTCGTGCGCAGTCTAAACAACGTGTTGAACATTCCGCTCGGGTACGACGCAGGGCCCGTGATCGAAGTGTATCCGGACTTTCGCGGCGTAGAGCTGGATAGCGCATCGCGCGTTGCCGTTAGGCGTCGCCTGCTCGCCACGGCACAGGAGATCCCTGGCGTTGAGGCTGCAACTCGCGTCGTCAGCAGGCTCTTTGGCACCAGCACCGCGCGGCTGCGGGTTCAGGGCATCGACTCGGTCGGGCGGCTTGGTCGCTTCAATTTTCAGATTGCCACGCCGGCGTACTTTGCCGTCATGCGCACGAGCATCCTGCGCGGCCGCGGCGTCGACGCGCGCGACGGAGAAGGCGCACCGCCAGTTGTTGTCGTGAGCCAGTCGATGGCGCGCACGCTGTGGCCTGGTCAAGAGGCGATCGGACAGTGCCTCTACGTGAGTTGGCCGTTCCGTGATAGAGACAGCAAGCCACCGTGCACGAGTGTCATAGGGATCGCGGAAGACGCGGCGCATGAGAGCCTCACGGATGAGCGGCGCTTCATGTACTACGTAAATGCAGACCAGCTCGAACCGCCCTATAACTCGACGTTTCTCGTTAGGATGAAAGGGCGGAACATCGCGGCCGATGTCGAGCGCGTGCGCCGCGCGATGCAGGCCGCGATGCCGGGGATGGGCTTCGTTGTTGTCAGCTCACTGCAGGAAGTCGTCGATGACGGCCGTCGCAGCTGGCGGCTCGGCGCGACACTGTTTGTCGCGTTCGGCGGACTCGCGCTCGTCGTTGCGGCCGTGGGTTTGTACGGAGTGGTCGGCTACAATGTCGCGCAGCGCATGCACGAGCTTGGCGTGCGCATCGCGTTAGGCGCTCGCTCGTCGGCGATCCTGCGTCTGGTGCTCTCGCAAGGCCTGGCGTTCGCCGTTGCTGGTGTGGCGATCGGACTCGCGCTGGCGCTGGCCGCGTCGCGCTGGATCGAGCCGCTTTTGTACAAACAGTCGCCGCGCGACCCTTTGACATATGCTGCCGTGGCTATTGCTATGGGCATCGTGGCGGTCTTGGCGAGTGCGCTGCCGGCGTTGCGAGCGGTGAGGGCGGATCCCAACCGCGCGCTCCGAGCGGAATAGATCGCGGGCTTTGCTTCAGGCTGCGGAGCGAGGTTGCGGTGGGTTCCCCTACCGACGAATGTTTTTCGGAAACGAGGTGCATGGGGTTCGCCGACTCGCTGGTGACGCAGGTGTGATTATCCGCACTTGCGTGGATATCGCGCGAGGCAATCGTCGTCCGTAAGTCGTGCCTGGATCGGAGTCTGCAGGTTCGGTCGACGAATGCTCGGCCGAATTATTGCGCGAGGGCCCATTGGATAACGCCGGGGTCGCGCGTTTTCATTTAGAGGGCTCGCAGGATATTTACTAGTTAGGCGCACACAGCAGTCGGGTGCTCAAGGGTAATCGATGAAGCCGATTCTCAGACTCCTCACACACAGCGCGGTGACTTGCCTCGTTGCAGCTGAATCGTATGCACAAGCAGATGTTCCTGTCCCAGATTCCGCGCTCGCATCTCTTGTCAGTTCAGGCATCTTCGATTCCCTCCGCGGCGGTGGTTGGCGCCCCGACGTCCAGTGGATCGCGTACGATTCAATCACCTTCCGAGCGCTAAGGCCCGTCGCTGCGCTACGGGGCATCGCTCTCGCCGCACCGGTAGATTCGTGGCTACCGTGTCCCGGTAGTACCGACTCGCTCAGGGCGCCGCTCGCGGGCCCCACCGCATATCATGTCCGCCTGCGAACCACTCGTGATACCACGGGACGACTCCTCGTGCAGATTTCTGTGCGTTGCAGATTTATCCACCGACGCTCTCGCGGCCTCGACGGGTTCGAGCAAGGGATGGATTGGGAGGTGACGAAAGATGAAAGTGGCTGGCGTCTTCTGCGGCCTTATTCCAGGTGGGTTACTTGATCGGCGTGGCACTGCGGCGCCTAACAAGGCGTTGCAGCAGCCGCCGCAGACTCTGTCGGTCGGCCGCCGTGTTGCTTGGCCACGGCGGCCAACCATGATATGCGGCGCAGCTTCTATGAGGCGAGTTTTGTCAAGAGACGACCGTTAGGCCGAGTTCGACTACACGACTACCTCGAGGCAGCCGTTTGAGTGGTCGTGCGCGTCGGCGGTGCACGGACTTGCCTGTCCTCCAG
>DATBKN010000285.1:0-12227 GCA_036555845.1 Gemmatimonadaceae bacterium
CTGCCGCTCGCTCATGAGCACGGCAATGCCGACGGTGCCGAGCACGAGACCGGCGAGGACGCGCGCGCTGGGCCGGTGGCCTTCCGGACGCATCCAGTCGAAGAACACCAGGAACGCGGGCGTCATCGCCACGAGCACCGCGGCGATGCCTAACGGCAACAGATGCACCGCCCAGGCGACAAACGCATTGCCGAGGCAGAGAAACGCGCCGGAAATCGTGGAGGCGCGCCATTCTGCCGGCGTGGGCGGTGCGACGCCGCGGAAGCGCAGCCAGACGTACAGCACTGCACCCGCGACAACGAATCGCGCCGAGGCCAGCGCGAAGGAGCCTAGCTCTGCAACGGCCACGCGATTCGCGAGGTATGTGACTCCCCACACGAAGTACAGGGAGACCATCGCGACAATGACGCCGCCACGCGACGCGGTCGCGCCGCTTACTGCCATCGGAACATTTTCAACGCGGCGACGAATGGGATCGTGAACCACACGGCGAGGATCAGTAGCTCCGGCCCGACGGCGCTCCACGCACCGCCCTGCAGCATGTTGGCGCGGAACGCATCCACAGCGGCGGTGAGTGGCAGCGCCTGAATGAAAGGCTGAATCGCGTTAGGGAAGTTGCTGGCCGAGAAAAAGACGCCGGAACCGACCCACATCGGCAGCATGACGACGTTCATGAGACCGGAAGCGCCCTCGATAGTGCGCGCCCGCGCCGCGATGAAGAGGCCGATCCCGCCGAACGCGAGCGCGGAGACTATCGCGACGATCGCGAGCTGCCAGATCGCGCCACGCAGCGGCACACCGAACACGAACGCCGCAAACGCCGTGATGACGCTGACTTCGATGATCATCAGCGTTAGGCGCATCAGCAGGAATGAGAGGAGATAGTGCGGGCGTCGCATCGGCGTCGCCACGAAGCGTTTCAGCAGCCGCTTGCGCCGCGCGTCGACGATGGCGAAACCGATCCCCCAGACACTGCTGCCCATGATGTTCATGCCGAGCAGGCCAGGAACGACGAAGTCGATGTAGCGCGAGCCGCGCTCCGAGATATAGCTGTCGCGCACGGGGATGGCACCGACGCTTCCGGCGGCGCGCTGCAGCGCGCGATCGACAAGGAGACGCGCGGTCCGCGCCTCGTTGCGGGCTGGATCGAAGCGATACTCGGCGCTATCGCCGCCGGCCGGCACAACGAGCAGGGCGACTTCGCCGATTCGAAGTGCTCGCGCAGCCGCCGAGTCGTCCAGTATCTGGATCGTTAGGGTCGAGTCCTGCTTCAGAAGCGCTTCGATTGCCGCCGCGCGCGGCGACTCCAGTACGGCGATCTTGGCGTGGTCGGCGGGTCGCGAACGAAAGGCGATGCCGAGTCCCGTCGCCAGCAGAATCGGGAAGATGAACGTCCAGAAGACAGCCTCCGGCTCGCGCAGGAATTCCCGGAAGCGCGCGAGCGTCAGCTCGATGACCGGATGCCGAGTATCACGCGCCATCGCGCAGCGTCCTCCCAGTGAGCGAAACGAAGACGTCGTCCAGCGTGGGCGAGTGCGTCCTGAGCTCGGTCAAGCCGAGCTGCGAGCGATCGATGTAGGCGAGAAGGGCAGGGACCGCCTCGTGTGCGGCGCCTACCTCCAGCGTCCACGTTCCCCCGGCGCCGCGCACGCTGCGCACGCCCTTGAGCGTGCCAAGCGCCTCGACGCTCGGTTGCGCGCCGTCCTTGAGCGCGAACTCGACGACCTGCTCGGCGCCTAACGAAAGAATCAGCTCGCGGGGCGTACCTAACGCGATGATGTGGCCGTGGTCCACGATCGCCACGCGGTCGCACAAACGCTCGGCTTCATCCATGTAGTGGGTCGTGAGCAACGCCGTCCCGCCGCCTCTGCGGAAATCGTCCACGATGTCCCACAGCTGGCGGCGCGACTGCGGATCGAGACCCGTGGTCGGCTCATCCAGAAAGAGCAGATCGGGATCACCGACCAGTGCACACGCGATCGAGAGGCGCTGCTTCTGGCCGCCTGAGAGCGTATTGACGCGCGCATTTCTCTTGTCTTCGAGCTGCACGAGGCGGACGACTTCTTCCGGCGAGCGACCAGCCGCGTAGAAGGAACGAAAGAGTCGCACTGTCTCGAGCGCCGTGAGCTTCTCAGCGAACTGCGTCTCTTGCAGCTGCACGCCGAGTCGCTCGCGCAGCTCGGCACGATCCGCCAGCCACGTGTGGCCCAGCACTGAGACGTCGCCGGAATCGGGGACGAGCAGTCCTTCGCAGATCTCGATTGTCGTTGTCTTCCCGGCGCCGTTAGGTCCGAGCAGGCCAAAGCACTCGCCGGTGCGGACCTCGAGGTCGAGGCCGTCGACGGCGACTACGTCTCCATAGGTCTTGCGAAGCGCGTGAACCGCGAGGGCGACGGAACTGCCTGGGGGCACTGGGGGCACGGAGCGCTGAATATAGAACCTGCAGTCAACCACCGAGGGTGCTGCCGTGGGGCATGTGCAAACCGTATCGATCGGCAGGTGACGGCCACGGCAGTCCGAAACCTTCATCGGGGACTGGCGTACGAGGGAGGTCCCTGACCACTCTGCTGGCTGATGCATCTCGCCCTCGCGCTTCTCGTCGTTGTCCAACAGGGCTCGATCACCGTTGGGCGCTCCAAGAGTGACAGCGCACGACAGGCGAGGCGGGACAGTATCCGAGCCGAAGTGATGGCCGAGCGAGAAGTCGGCGAACGGCGGCGGTCGGCTCCGCGTCGGATCCCGCTAACACCCGAGTTGGAGCGCAGCGCATTCAAGGACGACCAGGCGCGTACGCTTCTCCTGGGAGCACGCGCGGCGCGGTTGCGTCAGGACTCCTCGCTCCTGTCTTACGATGCGACGACGCATCAGCGCATGTCCATCGGTTTCGGATTCCGCGCGAGTGGACGCGAGCGGATGCTGTGGCGTTCGGAGACTGTCACGCGCGTGCGCTGGTCGCGCGCGAACGGGGTCTGGGTCGACCTCAAGGGACAGCGCATGGCGCTCCCGTCCGGTGGCGGGGACGACATGCGCGCCGAAATGGACATGGGGGACGCCGCACCGATTCCGTATTTCCCGGGGCGCGACGCGCTGTGGATCGGCTCTGACAATGGCCTAACGAGGGCCGAGGTGGACGATCGCGAGCTGGTGCATCCTCTCGCGTTAGGCTCGGAGGCGTATTACACCTACTCGACCGGCGATTCGCTGACGCTCACACTCTCAGGCGACGGCAAGGTCATCCGTCTGCGCGAGCTGCGCATCGAGCCGCGGCGCCCCGAGTGGAAGCTCTCCGTCGGCTCGTTCTGGTTCGACGTCGAGAGTGGGCAACTCGTGCGCGCGGCGTATCGTCTCGCGGTTCCGATCGACATCTGGGCCGTCGCGCAAGAAGAAGCAGAACGAGAAGGACATAACGATCCGGACGATGACGTCCCCCGCTGGGTGAAGCCGCTGATGTCGCCGATGCGGGCGAGCCTGGAAGCTGTGACGATCGAGTACGGTTTGTTCGGAGGGCGCTTCTGGCTGCCACGAACGCAGTACGCCCAGGCGTTCGCACAGGTGAGCTTCATGCGCGTTCCATTCCGAATCGAAGAGCGCTTCAAGTACCTCGATGTGAATGGCGTCGACAGTATGCCGTCGGTTCCTGCGCGTCCGAAATCACTCGTCGATTCGCTGTTTCCTAACGATTCGACGCCGTGGCGCGAGCTGAGCCGAGAAGAGCGTCAGCGTCGTGATTCGATCATCAGCGCCGCGGCGCGCGAGCGAACGCGTTTACGCCGCGAAAAGCGCGAAGAGGAATGTCGCACGATTGGCACGTACACGCAGATCGACAGGCGCGCGAACGGTACGCTCACGGTTGCGACGCGCGTTCCCTGTGACAGCACGGTGCTGCTGAAGGCGCCCGAGTTTGCCGGTACGTCGATCTATGATGCAGGCGAAGAGCTGTTCGGCGTGCGCGAGCGAGACGAGTTGGTCAAGTCGCTCGGCTTCGGCCTGCAGTCTGCCTGGGCGCCGCAGGCGCCGGTCTTCCGTTACGGGCTCGAGATGACGAGATACAACCGCGTCGAAGGCCTGGCGACAGGTTTTGGCGTTAGGCAGGACTTCGGGCTTGGCTACTCGGCCGATGCGCAGCTGCGCTACGGCTTTGCCGACAAGAAGGTGACTGGCGAGCTATCGGTCGAGCGCTCCAACGGTCGCGGCATCTGGAGACTCGGCGGCTATCACCGGCTCGTGGCGGCGAACGACTGGGGCTCACCGCTCACCTTCGGCAGCTCGTTCAGCGCCGCGGTGTTCGGTGTCGATGATGGCGCGTATTACCGCGCTGGCGGCGCCGAGCTGGCGTTCCAGTCCGCGCGTGGTGGCGGATCGTCGCTCCGTTTCTTTGCCGAACGGCATCGCGGCGCTCAGCGCGAAACGCACGCCTCGCTGGCGCACGCGATCAACGACGTGAAGTTCCAGGAGAACATCCTCACGACACCTGGCGACATCGCCGGCGTCGCGGCACACCTAACGGGAGCGTACGGTCTGGATCCGACGAGCTGGCGCTCGCAGCTGGATCTGCGCGTCGAGGGTGCTGTCGGCGACTTCCAGTTCGAGCGAGTGGCGGGCGACGTGGCGATCACGCGTCCGATCGGCTCGAAGGTCGCGGCATCGCTCAGTGCGGGGGCGGGCGCAGGGTTCGGCGATCTGCCGCTGCAGCGTCGCTTCTATTTGGGTGGGACGCACACAGTCCGCGGCCAGCAGCTCGACCTAACGGGAGGAGAGAGCTACTGGTTGGCGCGCGCCGAGCTTGGGCTGGCGAACCTGTTCGCGCGTCCCGTGATATTCGGTGATCTGGGATGGGCGGGCCCGCGCGACAAGTGGTCCAAGCCCGGTCGCCCGATGAGCGGCGTTGGCGCGGGGATGAGCATCGTGGATGGCCTGATTCGCTTCGATCTCGCGCGCGGTGTTTATCCAACGGATCGCTGGCGCTTCTACGGGTACATCGAAGCGAAATTCTAGACGCACGGAATAAGCTCAAATCTGGCTGTTCTTGTCCCTGCCAGTCTTCAGCATCAGGTTTGCGCCGTACTCTCACCCTGGAGAGCGCGCATGTGGAAAGACTTCAAGGCCTTCCTGATTAAGGACAATGTCATCGGCCTGGCGATCGCCGTGATCATCGGCCTAACGCTGAACAAGCTCGTTAGCTCGGTCGTCGACGACATCGTGATGCCGTTGATCGCGCAAATTCTGCCCGCCGGAGGCTGGCAGCAGTGGGCCATCACACTCCCGCGCGAGGGAACGGCGCTCAAGATCGGCAACTTCTTCGCCGCGCTGCTGAACTTCTTCGTGATCGGATTTGTGTGCTGGAGGATCACGAAGATCTTTGTAAAACCAGCTCCGGCTAAATAGGAACGACGGTCAGCTGCGAGTCTGGTAGTGCCGCGGGCACAGTCTCCAGAATGTGCTGTCGCACCGTGCATTCTGGAGCCTCAGCCCTCGCGACTGCAGTCACTGGAGACTGACTCTGCTGCCTAACGAGGTCCTCTTACGTTAGACCCGCAGGGTTCCCTCCATAACGAGGACTGAATTTCCGCCGACGCGGATGGCCGTAACCTTGCCCTCCGCGACGTCGGCCTCGACGTCGAGGATGCTGGGCCGTCCCATCTCGAAGCCCTGCTCCACGACCCAGCGCAGCGTGCCGTTGCGTTCGTACGAGCGCATGGCGAGATAGCCGCCTAACGCGGCACAGGCGCTTCCCGTGGCGGGATCCTCGGGGACGTTCGCTCCCGGGCCGAACATGCGTCCATGCACGTCGGACGACGGATACTGCGCGTCCATGGAGAAGACAAAGACCATGTCGGTCCATTGACCCTTGAGCGTCTTCTCCCAGCGCTCGAGGTTGAGCTTGGCGCGGGCGACGGCGTGCCGGTCGCGCAACGGAATGAACGCGAAGGGGAGTCCGCACGTCACGTTCTGTGGATGCATCGCATCGGAGAGGATATCACTCTCGTCGATGTTCAGCATCGCCGCGAGGTCCGCGTTAGGCGGAAGCGGCGGGCCGACCTCCGGCAGCCTGGCGGCCGAAAGCTGGCAGAAGACAGGCGCACCGTCCTGCGCCACGATGCGCACCGGAATGAGCCCGACTTTCTCCTCGAAGGTGATGCGCGTCTCCTCGCCAGTAAGCACGATCTCTCCAATCGCCGCGAGGACGTGCGCCGCTCCGACGGTCGGATGCCCGGCGAAGGGGACTTCGCCGCCCGGCGTGAAGATGCGCAGCTTGCGCGTATTGAAGGGCCGCTCGGGCGGCTGCACGAAGACCGTCTCGGAATAGTTGAACTCGCGCGTAATCGCGAGCATCAACTCGTCCGACAGATCCGGCGCGTTAGGCAGAACGGCTAACGCGTTTCCACCGAAGCGGGTGTCGGTGAAAATGTCGGCGGTGATGTAACGTAAATCCATAGTTCTGAGCCTTAGGTCTTAGCTCTTAGGAAGGCACGTTAAGACCCAAGGCCGAAGAGCTAAGGACTACTCTGCACTCATGAACGGATATCGATAGTCTGTCGGTGGTACGAACGTCTCTTTGATCGTCCGCGGACTCACCCAGCGCATAAGGTTGAACTTGGATCCTGCTTTGTCGTTCGTCCCCGATGCGCGCGAGCCACCGAACGGTTGCTGACCGACGACAGCGCCTGTCGGCTTGTCGTTGATATAGAAGTTTCCAGCCGCATTGCGCAGACCGATGAATGCTTCGCGGATCGCCTGGCGATCACGCGCGAACACAGCCCCCGTTAGGGCGTACGGTGACGTCTGGTCTACGATGCGCAACGTCTCCGACCAGCGCGCATCGTCATATACCCAGGCTGTGACAACAGGCCCGAAAATCTCCTCCTGCAACAAGCGATAGTCGGGCGACGGCGCTTCGATGAACGTCGGTTGGATGAAGTAGCCCTTCTCACCTTTCGCCACGCCGCCGGCCAGCACTTTCGCATTGGCCTTCGCGTCATCCAGATACTCGCTGATCTTCGCGTGTGCCTTTTGATCGATCACGGCGCCCATGAAGTTGCGGAAGTCACGCACGTCGCCCATGCGAATGTCGCCGATCAACGCGACGGTGCGATCGCGCACTTCATTCCATAACGAGCGCGGGATGTAGATGCGGCTCGCCGCCGAGCACTTCTGTCCCTGATACTCGAAGCCACCGCGCGCGATTGCGACGGCCAGCGCCTCAGCCTCTGCGCTTGGATGCGCGACGATGAAATCCTTGCCGCCGGTCTCGCCAACGATGCGCGGATACGTGCGGTACTGCGACATGTTCGCCCCGATCGTCTTCCACATCGAGTTGAAGACGGACGTGCTTCCTGTGAAGTGCACGCCGGCGAGATCACGGTGCGCGAGAAGACGATCGCTGATCGGCCCGGCGTCCCCCGGAACGAAGTTGATGACGCCCGGAGGAAGCCCCGCGGCCTCGAGCAGCTTCATCACGTAGTACGCCGAAAGCATCGCGCTGGACGCCGGCTTCCAGATCACGGTGTTGCCCATCAGCGCCGGCGAACCCGGAAGATTTCCGCCGATCGCCGTGAAGTTGAAGGGCGTCACCGCATACACGAATCCTTCGAGCGAGCGATAGTCCAGCATGTTCCACACACCGGCGCTCGTCATCGGCTGATCCTGGTAGAGCTCCTGCGCGTACTGCGCGTTGAAGCGCCAGAAGTCGATCAACTCGCAGGCCGAATCGATCTCCGCCTGAAATACGGTCTTCGACTGACCGAGCATCGTCGAGGCGTTCAGCGTCGAGCGCCACGTCGTGGCGAGCAGCTCGGCGGCTTTGAGAAAGACAGCGACGCGGTCTTCCCATGGCCAATTGGACCACTCGTAATGCGCGTTCCGAGCGGCTTCGATCGCCATCTCGACGTGCTTCGCCGACGCCTTGTGCCAGTCGGCGAGAACGTGCTGATGGTCGTGCGGCATCACCGAGCGTGCGAGCTCGCCGGAGCGATACTCCTTGCCACCGATTATCACTGGGATCTCGATGCGCTCACCCGCCATGCTCTCGAGTCTTTCCTTGAGCGCTTTTTTCTCGGGCGAACCATCAGCGTATGACCTGATCGGTTCGTTAACCGCCTGCGGGACTCGGCGAACGCCGTTGAATCCTGTGAGGCCGGGCTTACCGACGGAGTCCTGAGAGGGTGCGCTTGGTCGCCCCGCGGCAGCTGGGGACGACGTTGCTTGATCAGCGAGAGTTGCCGACATCGCGAATTACCTCGAAGGCGATTGATCCAGTGACCGCGCCGCCCCAAGAATCGTGAGCATGATGGCTTTGGGGAACCAGACTCAACGCGTGTTGTTGTAGTGAGAGGTGCGCCGTCTGATCGTGCGCACTCAATTCAGAGGGTCGCAAGATAGTCCGGCCAAGAATTGCCGCCAAGCCGCGATACGTCCGATCAATGGCTCTGGTTGGTGGTGCGAGATAGCTTGAACCCGAGCCATGTGCGCCGAGGTAATCGAATGCGTCTCCGTCATCTGATTTCAATAGGGCTGGCAGTGGTAGCGGCAGCGTGCGGAGGCGGCGACGGCGGACCGTCCGGCCCACCAGCAGTGGCACGCGTTCAAATCTCAGCGATTGCCACATCCCTCGAAGTAGGGAGCACGCTCACCACTACGGTGACTCTCACTGACGCGAGCGGGAAAGTGGTTACAGGGCGCACTGTGACATATCAGTCGAGCGCAGCGACAATCGCGACTGTCGACTTAGCCGGAACGGTGACGGGCGTTGCTCCGGGCGCGGTGACGATCACAGCGACGTCAGAGGGGAAATCGGGCACTCTCGCGCTCACCGTCACCCCCGCTGCGGTAAACAGCATCACGATCGATCAGCGGAGCCCGGCGGTGAAGCAGGGTGAGTCGACGACGTTGACGGCGAAGACCTTCGACTTCCTGGGGCGCGAAGTGACTGGGCGCACGATCACGTGGTCGAGCGCGTCGGCGAGTGTCGCAACCGTCACCGCCGGCGGCGCTGTCACGGGAGTGACGTCAGGGTCTGTGTTCATCCGTGCTGAGAGCGAAGGAAAGCGCGACAGCGTGTCGCTGCGTGTGCGCAGTCTGATCGTGCCCGCGATCACGGGATCGTCGCCGGCCACGTGGACGCCCGGGATAACGGCGACGATCGACGGGACGAACTTCGCCACGACACCGGCCGGCAACACGGTCTTCCTGAACTCCACCCCGGTGGCGGTGACGGCGGCGACGGCGACGCGCCTAACGATCACTGTTCCATCGGGCAGTCAGCTCCCCTGCTCGGCGACCGGTCCCGTGCCGCTGATCGTCGTGGTCAACGGCGACAGTGCGTTAGGCAGCGCCGGCCTGCAGGTGGCGACGCCGCGCATCCTCGCGCTCGGCGAATCGGTGCTGTACACGAGTCAGTCCGACCTGATGTGCAACGAGTTCTCCATGACGGGCGGAACGTATCTCATCACGGCGTTCAATTATGAGAATTCGTCGGCGGTGCGAACGAATTTTTCGCTCATCGGAACGGCCACGGGGGCGACGGCGGCGAATGTCGCCGCGGCACGCGTGCCGGCGTTCGGACCGCTGCAGGGATCGCCAACGGTCCTGCCGCCGGAAGTCGAGCGTCAGATGCGCCGCCAGCAGACGCACATGGCGCGGCTCGAGGCGGATCGGCAGTTGCTGGCGTCGCGCCGCAACCCGATCACGCTGCGGCGGCGGCGGCCCCTCTTCGACGCGCAGACCGGTGCCCGTCTGTCGCGCGCAAGCGCCGCGGCGCCGGTGCCTAACGTGGGCGACATGCTCTCGCTGCGCATGCGCACGAACTTCAGCGACTTCAACGCGTACACTACGGGGCGTTTCCGCGTCGTGTACGTCGGGCCCAAGATCATCATGCTGGAGGACTCGCTCGCGCCGCTGGCCCGCACGATGGATGCGGAGTACCAGAAGATGGGCCTCGAGTTCGACAGTCAGATGTACGGTTTCCTCAGCTCCTTCGGCAATCCGCTGGCCGTCGACTCGCTCACCGACGCGAACGGACATCTCTTCGCCGTGTTTTCGCAGCGCGTCAACGGCTACCTCAATGGCCAGATCCTCGGTTTCGTCACGGTTTGCGACTTTTTCGACAACACGGGGAATCCGGCGGACATCTGTCCATCGAGCAATCAAGGGGAATACTTCTACGCGATCGTCCCCGACCCTAACGCGCCGAATGGGCTGACCCTCGCGCTGTGGCAGCGTTTCATGCGCGGCACGCTCATTCACGAAGCCAAGCACATCACAGCGTACGCAGAACGTCTGCTGCGCGACACTGAAGTGCTGGAAGAGAGCTGGCTCGAGGAAGCGACGGCGCAGCAAGCCGCCGAGCTCTGGGCGCGCTCGATCTACCGCGTCGTGTGGAAGGATGACGTGGGGTGGAACGACGGCCCGCGTTGCGACTACGCGTCGATCAGCGGCACGTGCCCGGATCCCGTGGAAGGAATCCTCGGCCACTTCGTCTGGCTGTACTCCTACTACGAAAACGTCGAGCGCCGCTCGATCCTCTCCTCGGCGTCGACAGACGGATCCATCTATGGAAGCGCATGGTCGTTCGCGCGCTGGGTCACCGACGCGTACTCGCAGGACGAGGCTGTCTTCCTGCGCGCACTCGTGCAGGTGCAAAACGACCACGGCATCAACAACCTCGTGAACAAGACCGGCCGACCGTGGACCGAATTGTTAGGCACCTGGTCGCTTGCCGCGCTTGCCGATAACTACCCGGGCGCGACAGTCAACGACCCGAAACTGCAGTTCGAGAGTTGGAACTCGCGCGATCTCTTCGCGAGCATGAGCCAGTTCCTCCGCTTCAGTGATGGACGTGTCGCGTTCCCGAAGCCGTTCCCCCTAACGATTCGCAGCGTTTCTTTCGGCACGTGGGGAGCTGCGCAGACGGATGTGATCGCGCTTCCCGGTGGAAGTTTCGCGGCGTGGGAGCTGAGTGGCACCCAGACGAAGCCGCAGGTGATTGCGCTGCGCGCACTCGGTGGCGGACTGCCGCCGGCCAACATCGGCCTCGCGATGGTGCGGGTGAAGTAAATCTTGGCCCACTACTTCGGCGCGCATACAATCGACGTCGGTGGCATGCACATGGCGGTGCGTCGCGCGGTACGCGCGAACATGCGCGCGCTGCAGATCTTCACAATGAAGCCGCAGTTCTATAACGAGAAAAACACGATGAAGCCGGAGCGCGTCGCTCGCTTCAAAGCGACGCTCGCGGAAGTAGGCATGGATCCGCGTTTCGTGATCGTGCACTCGCCCTACGTGCTCAACGTCGCCGCGCCGGAGTCAGAGCAATCGTCGCGCGCGAGTCTCGGGCTCACCAAAGAACTCGAACGCTCGACAGCACTCGGAGTGCGCGGTGCTTGTTTTCATCCAGGTTCAGCACTCGGCAGTGAGATCGATGGCGCGATTTCGCGCGTTGCCGCCGCGATGACACGCGCACTCGAGAGTGTGAGCGGCGAGACCTGCTTGTACATCGAGAACACCGCTGGTGCCGGGCGCACCGTGGGGAAAACAGCGAAAGAAGTTGGCGGAATGCTGAGTCAGATTCCGCAGCCGCTTCGCAGTCGCGCTGGCTATGGCCTGGACACTTGCCATCTGTTCTCCAGCGGCCACGCCATTCATGAGTCGCGTGAGGCACTGCGCGCTGTCATCGACGAATTCGAAGACGCCGCAGGGGAGCGACCGAGTTTCTTTCATCTCAACGACAGCGGCGGCGAGCTCGGCTCCAACCGCGATCGTCATATGCTGATCGGCGAAGGATGCATCGGCGCAGATGCATTTCGTTGGCTCGTCGAGGATGAGCGATCGCAGGACATCCCGCTGATTCTGGAAACTCCCCAGCTCAACATGGAGATCGCGGAGGACGACGATACACCTGATCCCGCTGATCTGCGCATGATGGAATTGCTCTCATCATTCACGCGCTCGTAATGCTGAAATACTGTTTTCCTCTGGGGAAAATGGCATTTCTCTCTGGGAAATCAGGTGAAAAGCTATTGCATATGCAGACTGCCCATTTAGTTTGTGGCGCGACCGAAGCGAGACGTACACTCGAGCATCACGTCGTTCTCACCCAGGAGAAGAGAAATGGCCGCAAAGAAGAAGGCCAAGAAGGGCGGCAAGAAAGCAGCTCCCAAGAAGGCTGCGAAGAAAGCCGCACCGAAGAAAAAGGCGAAGCGCGCACCGAACCCGGCGTTCATGAAGCCGAT
>DATBKN010000286.1:0-1866 GCA_036555845.1 Gemmatimonadaceae bacterium
CGGCGTCTCCGTCGTCACGGCGATGTCGATCGCCGGGCTGGCAAAGCGCGGCTGGGAGTGCCACGTGATCGCTCCGAAGTACCCGCCGCCGATCGCCGAGGCCTTCCCCGAGCTGCGCGCACCTAACGCGATAGCGCCTACGGCGCTGCCAAGCGCGCACCTCCCGGGGTATGCCGACATACGACTCGCCGTGCCGCTGCTCGGACGCGTCGCCCGCACGATCGACAGGTTTCGCCCGACGCTGGTGCACTGCGCCACGGAATTCGTGATCGGCTGGATGGGACAGCGCATAGCCGCGGCACGCGGCCTGCCGGTCGTCTCGTCGTATCACACCGACTTCACTCGTTATGCGCACGCGTATCGCATGCCCTGGCTGGCGAAGCCTGTCGCGCGCTTCATCGGCCGCTTTCATCGTCGCTCGGCGCGCACCTACACACCGTCAGTGCCGGCGCGTGACGACCTCACGGCCATGGGAGTGTCCGACGTCGAGGTGTGGGGACGCGCCGTCGATGTGAGCGCGTTTCATCCGTCCAAACGCAGCGAGCCGCTGCGCGACACGTACGGTGGCCGCGAGAGCTTTCTCCTGCTGCACGTCGGTCGCCTCGCCCCTGAAAAAGGCGTGGATCGCATTCTGGACGCGTTCGCGCTGGCGCAGCAACTACTCCCCGCCGGCGCGATACAGCTCGTCGTCGCGGGGACCGGGCCCTCGGAGGAATCGTTGCGACGCCATGCGCCGGCCAACGTCACCTTCCTTGGCAACCTGGACCGCCGCGCCGTGCTGCCGCGTCTCTACGCGAGCGCGGACGCGTTCGTCTTCGCATCCCTCACGGAAACGTTAGGCCTCGTCGTCCTCGAGGCGATGGCGAGCGGCTTGCCTGTGATTGCGGCGCCGGCTGGCGGAGTTGCCGATCATCTCCAGCACGGAGTCAACGGACTCGCGTATCCCGACAACGATGTTGAGGCGCTGGCGCGATCGATCGTCACGCTGGTTCTCGATCGTTCACAACGCAATCGCTTGGCCGGCGCCGCACGCGCAACCGCCGAAGCGCTCAGCTGGGACCGCGAGCTCGATCGACTCGACGCGAGCTATCGCGAAGTGATCGAGTTGAGCAGCCAGCCCGATCGCACGCCGGCTCTCTCGCTCGCCTAACGAGGGCCTGCTCCGTCGTGCGCGTCAGCGTGCGCCAGTGGCCGCGCGCGCGTGTGAAAGCCCGGGTGCACATCGACAAGGCCGTCGCGATACACGGCGCGACCCTGCGCGCAGAGATCCTCGAGATCAGCCCACGCCAAGTTCTCCCAATCTCTCGGAAATGCGTCCAGCGCGCGCGTGGCGCCGCGTGAAAAGAAGTAGAGCACTCGGCGCGCGTCGTCTCGCGCCGACTTTGGAGTCAAGACCTCATACGCCTGCCACTCGAATCCAAACGAATCGATGAATCGGCAGAACGCGGACACAGGAACCTCCAGTTACTTGTGTGACTCGGTGCAAGCAATCGGAATAGGGACCCGTATGTGGGCACTCGCAACCGGCCATGGACTCATTGTTACATGCGCCTTTACAAAACAGTGACACGCGTTGGCCTGGACGGCACGCTCCAGGTCGCACGCGACCGACTGCACGCAAGAACAAGGACGCAGATATCAAGCCAAACTCGTTAGGATCGCTGGCATATGGCTGAGTGACAGCCGAAGCGCGCTGCACACGAAGTCCTCAGCTGTGAGCCGGCAGCCGCCGGGTGTCAGCGTTGTGAGAGTGTCCGCCTAACGCTGATCTGTGAACCTTGGATCCCAGACGTGCCGCGCGCTGGCGACCGCCGCGCGGCGCTCAACGACGCTGTGGTCTTCGAAAAGCTTGATCAGAACGACGCC